>JBDTFK010000314.1:0-5350 GCA_039937995.1 Vulcanimicrobiaceae bacterium
GCCGACGGGGGCGCAACCGCGACCAAACTGAAGAACACGCTCGGCGGCGACTATCACCAGCTCTGGATCGATCCGCAAAACGCATCCCGTATGGCCGCCGCAAACGACGGCGGCGCGGAAGTGAGCAACAGCGCGGGAAAAACGTGGCTCACCGCGCCGATCGTCGTCTCGCAGTCCTACCACCTCGACGTCGACGACCGCATTCCGTACACGGTTTGCAGCGAGGATCAAGACACCGGTTCGGCCTGCGGCCCCAGCAACTCGCTCGATAACGGCGGCATCTCGCCCGACGCGTTTTTTGGCGCTGCCGGCGGAGAGAGCGGTTGGATTCTCTTCGATCGCGCGAATCCCGACCTTATCTACGGCGACGGCTATCAGGGTTCGATTACGCAATACAATCGCGCGAGCACGCAGGCGCGCGACATCAGCGTGTGGCCGGAAGACGCCATGGGCTGGGCCGCCGCGCCACTGAAATACCGTTTCCAGTGGACGTCGCCCCTCGCCATGTCACCGCAGCATCCGCACCGGCTCTACGTCGGCGGCAACAAGATTTTCCAAACCGACAACGGCGGCAACACCTGGCACGCCGTCAGCCCCGATCTCACGCGCCACGAAACCGAGCGCGAACAACTCTCCGGCACGCCGGTCACGCCCGATAACACGAGCGTCGAATACTACAACGTCGTCTTTTCCATCGGTCCTTCGCCTAAGCGCGACGGTGAAATGTGGGCTGGTACCGACGACGGCCGCGTCTGGCTCACGCTCGATAACGGTGCGCAGTGGAACAACGTCACTCCGCCCGCTTTCGCTGCCGTGCCGAACGGGCAATGGTTGCGGGTCGATTACGTCGCGCCGTCACCGTTTGATGCAGCGACCGCCTACGTCTCGGCCGATGCGCACAAATGGGGCGACCGCACTCCGCACCTCTTCGCGACGCACGACTACGGAAAAACTTGGACGAACATCGTCGGAAATTTGCCCGCCACCAGCTACACCCGCATGATCCGCCCCGATCCGTCGCGCGAGCGCATGCTCTACGCCGGTACGGAGACTGCGCTGTGGTATTCGTACGACGAAGGCGCGCACTGGACGCAATTCGCAAACGGCCTGCCGACCGCGCCGTACTACGATTTCAAAATCCAGACGCACTTCGACGATCTCGTCGTCGGCACGCACGGCCGCGGCCTGTGGATTCTCGACGACTTGCATCCGTTGCAAGAAATGACCCCGGCAATCGCGGCGCAATCGCTGCATATCTTCACCCTGCGCGATGCGTACCGGTTCAATCTCACAGGTAACGGTTCGGCTTCGCAAATCACGGGCGACAATCCCGAGTACGGAGCCGATATCAATTTTTCGCTCAAAGATGCGCCGGCAAAAGGCTCCAAAGTAACGGTCGACATTCTCGACGGCGTGCGCGTCATCCGCACGCTCGCGGTCAAGAAACCGGTCGCGGGCGTCAACCGCGTGTGGTGGGACCTCGCCTACGACGCAATCGATCCGGTCAAGGGCTTCGTTCCGTGGTCGGCCGGCGGTTTCAACGGCCCGATTGCGATTCCCGGAACCTACGCCGTTCGCGTCACCGACGGCGCGCACCACGCCGAGGGCAGCGTGCGCATTCTTATCGACCCGCGCTCGCACGCTTCGCACGCCGACTTGCGCGAACAACTCGCGACGCTGCAACGCATCCGTACCGATCTCTCGCAACTCACGAACGTGATCGAGCGCGTGCAGAAAATCAAAGACAAAGGCGGCGCGAACGCAAGCAAGGCCGACGACCTGCTGCATCGCCTCTACAACCCCGAAGTCACGCAAAACGAAGACGCGCTGCGCTATCCCGAACAGCTCTACGGCCAACTTAGCTTCCTCGGCTCAGACGTCGCCTCAGCCGACGCCGCTCCAACTGCCGCTCAACGCCAAGTCCTAGAAAAATTCGAAGCCGAAGCCAAAGCGCTCATGGAATCCGCAAATACGTTAACGCCGCACTAGCCCTTTGGGCCCACGGGCGAATGCCCCGCCAGCCGGCAAGAGAAGCACCGACGGGCGCTGCCGGGTAGCGCACATTTCGTTAAGCTTGCTTGCTGAGTCTTGCTAGGCTTGCCAAGCGTGGTACGATACCCGCGTAATGGGGCACCACCACGTCCATCCCTACGCTTTGCAGGCGCTTTGCTTCGGCATAACTCTGATCGTTCCGGGCGTCGTCTTTGCCTTACTCGGCGGCGCGTGGCTCGAGCAAAAGCGTCGCAGCGGAAGCCGCTCGCGCGAGGCCGTCGCTGTGTGGCACGGCCGTGCGTTGGTGACGCAGACCGAGTCTCTCGGCTAGAGCCCCGGCGTCCCGCACTCGGGTGCCAAACGGGAGCGAACGGATGATGTCCGCGCCCGCTCGAAGTTCGCGTCATGGCGACGCAGGTGGACTCCGGTTCGCCGGTATCTCGACCGACGGGCACCGTTACGCTCCTGTTTTCAGATATCGAAGGCAGTACCGAGCGCTGGGAGGCCGGTAGCGACGCGATGTCCGTCGCTCTTGCGCGCCACGACGTGCTTGTGCGTCAAGCAATCGAAAGCCATGAGGGTTTTGTTTTCAAGACCGTCGGTGATGCATTTTGCGCTGCCTTCGCGCGAACGAGCGACGCTTTATCCGCGGCGCTCGACGCGCAACGCGCGCTTGCCCGTGAGGTGTTCTCGCCCGTGGGCGGGATTCGCGTCCGGATGGCCATCAATACCGGCGAAACGGAAGAACGCGACGGCGATTATTTCGGCCCGGTCGTCAACCGGACTGCGCGACTCTTGGCGATCGGCCACGGCGGTCAAGTGCTCGTTTCCGCCGCTTCGGCAGATTTGTTGCTGGACAAATTGCCGCCCCAGTGCGAACTGCGCAGTCTTGGCCAGCACACGTTAAAAAATCTCGCTCGTCCGGAAATCGTCTATCAACTCTATGCGCCCGAGTTGCAAGAGGCGTTTCCGGCCCTGAACTCCGCGAGCGCTTCACGGAGCAATCTTCCGCTGCAACTCACGTCGTTCGTGGGGCGCGACGAGGATCTTCGCGAGATTGAGTCGCTGCTTGCGCGCAGCCGGCTCGTGACGATGCTCGGACCGGGTGGAATCGGTAAAACACGCGCCGCGATCAAAGTGGGGAGAAACGTCATCGAAGCATGGCCCGACGGCGTTTGGTTCGTCGAACTCGCATCGATCGCAAGCAACGCAGATGTCGCCGCTTCAATCGGGCAAACGTTCGGGCTGCGGCAAACGTCATCTCAACCGCCGCTCGAAACGCTCGTCGCATTCTTGAAAAACAAGCGCCTCTTGCTCCTGCTCGACAATTGCGAACACGTCATCGACTCGGTCCGAGAGGTCGTTGGCGCAGTGTTGCGCGAGTGCGAGTTCGTTAGGCTCGTTTCCACCAGTCGCGAAACGCTGCGCATCGCCGGAGAAACCGTATTTCGGCTCCCGACGCTGCAGCAGGCGCCGGCCGTCGCGCTTTTTGCCGACCGCGCTCGCACGTCGGATTCGCACTTTCGGTTAACCGACGGAAACGCCGGCGACGTCGCGGAGATCTGCAGGCGCCTCGACGGCATTCCGCTTGCGATCGAGCTTGCCGCTGCCCGCGTAAACATCCTCAGTCCGCATCAGCTGTTGTCGATGCTCGACGAGCGCTTTCGCGTGTTAAGCGGCGGCGATCGCGCGGCGCTGCCGCGCCAGCAGACCATGCGTGCGGCGATCGACTGGAGTTACGACTTGCTTTCGCCGCAAGAGCAACGCCTGTTGCGCCGACTCGCGATTTTCAGCGCGGGTTTTACTATCGCGACGATGACTGCCGTTGCTGCCGGTCTCGCTGCGGATCCGATAAGCCTTTTTGAACTGCTGTCATCGCTCGTCGACAAATCGCTCGTTCAGGCCGAATTCTTTTCGAACAACGGACGCTATAAACTCCTTGAATCCACGCGGAAATACGCGCGCGAAAAACTTGACGACTCGGGAGAATACGCCGCCGCCGCGCGCGCGCACGCGCTGGCGTATGCCGAGTTGGCCGACAAACTGGATCGCGAGTGGCGTACCTCGCCCGATGCGCTCTGGCTTGAGGCGGCCGAACCCGAGCTCGAGAATTGGCGAGCGGCGTTGGTCTGGGCGTTCGATGCCGGCGGCGATGCCGCGATCGGCCAGCGCCTTGTCGGAGCGCTGCACAATTTGTGGTCGTTGCTCGCGGCGCCCGAAGGCCGCCGCTGGCTCCGAACGGCACAAGAAAGCGTCACGGACGAAACACCGGCGGCAGTGGTTGCGAAACTGGATCTTTGCGAGGCGCAAGTTGACGGCGCGTTGAGTCAATACGCCGCTATGCTGGAAGCGTCGGAGCGCGCGGTGAAGCGCTATGCACGTCTCGACGACAGCGACGGCACGATTGAAGCCAAGCATGCCGCCGGCAGCGCGTCACTCTTTCTCGGCCGCATCGTGGAGGGCGAATCGGCTTTGACCGAAGCGCTTGCGCTTGCGCGCGCGACCGGCGCTCGCCGCATGAGCGGGGTCCTTATGCAGAGCTTGGCGATAGCGCGGCAGATCGACGGCGACGCCGCCCGCGCGCGCACGTTCTTCGCCGAGGCTCTCACGATATTTGAGGCGCTCGGCGCCGACCGGCAGATTGCGACGATCTCCGCGGATTTGGCCGAACTCGCATTTCAGGACGGCGATCCGAGCAGCGCATTGCGCCTCTCGCAAGGCGCCGTCGCTGCGTTGCGCGAGCAACATGACACCCGCCGCTTGGCGCTCGCTCTCGGGAATATGTCGGCGTATTTGGTCGCGCTCGAACGCTACGATGATGCGATCGCCTCCGCGCGCGAGGGCCTAACCGCGGCGAAGGAAACCGGCGGCGACGTTTTTGTCGCCTTCGCGCTGCAGCATATTGCCGCCGTCGCCGCCCTGCGGCCTGCTCGGAACGGCGATGCCGGCCGTGACGACGCCGTTCGGGCGGCGCGCTTGCTCGGTTACACGGAGACTCTGCTTGAAGAGCTCGGAGCCCAGCTCGAATTTACGGAACGAAAGGAACGCGACGCGATCCTCGCAGCGATCGAGATGCGGTTCGGCGCGTCCGCAGTCGGGCCGCTTATAGATGAAGGCCGCAGCTGGGACGGCGCGCGCGCCCTTAGCGAAGCTCTCCTCGTCCAGTGAAGGGCGGTTCCCGACCCCGAATTATCCTTGACGCTTCCGGGACGCGGTGCTAAAGTAATCTTCTATGCCCTGGGGCGAATAGCCAAAGTTTGGAATAGGGCGAGTTGCGTTCGGTTGGCCGGACGCCTGCTCGGCCTTTTCTGTGTGTCCGTCCCTGCGGCAAAAAGCGCGCTTCCACCTCACTTTTTTT
>JBDTFK010000315.1:0-4648 GCA_039937995.1 Vulcanimicrobiaceae bacterium
GCGCGCAGAAACCACGCGTGAAGCAGCAACGATACGCCCGCCTCTCGCATCATCTCGAACAGCAACGCTTTGTGGATTTCGGGATCGAACGGCGTGATCGTCGCGACGTAATCGGAGGAATCGGCGATGTGCCCGGGCGATGCACCGAGCCGCACCAGACGCTCGACGATCTCCTGCGCGATGCCGCCGACGATTCGCTCGTCGCCCGAATGAAACGTCATCCAAGGGCCGACCATGGACGCGGTGGCGGTACCACCCAAGAACCCGTAGCGCTCGACCAGCAGCGTCTGCGCGCCGTGCCGCGCCGCGGCCATCGCCGCCGCGCATCCCGCATTTCCGCCGCCGACGACGAGCACGTCGTATTCGCGCATCCTGCACGTGTTCGGCGGCTCGCTAGGAAGGCCATTTGAGCGCAACGTTCAAAAGCGGGCAACTCCTCCGGCCATCCAAGGGGTTCCCGATGTCGATCTACGCACGCTCAGCGGCGTACTACGATGCGCTCTTACGCGCCCAAGGTAAGGACTACGCCGGCGAATCGGCACGCGTGCGCGAAATCATCGAAGAGCATAAAACGAGCGGCGGAAACGCCCTGCTCGACGTCGCGTGCGGCACCGGTATGCACGTGAGCTACCTGCGAGAATCGTATGTCTGCGAAGGCCTCGACGTCGACCGTGCGATGCTTTCCATCGCTGCGGAACGTTTGCACGACATCCCTTTGCACGCCCAAGACATGATCGGGTTCAATCTCGGCGCGCGTTTCGATGCAATCGTCTGTCTCTTCAGCGGAATCGGCTACGTTCCTAACGGACGCCTCCTCGACCAGACACTTGAAACGTTCGCGAAACACCTGATGCCGGGAGGCGTTGCCGTCGTCGAGCCTTGGATTCGGCCGCATCAGTGGCAAGACGGATACATCGATGCGAAATTCGCCGACGAGCCCGACGTGAAAGTGGCGCGCATGAGCGTTAACCGGCGCGACGGCAACGTCTCGATCGTAAACTTCAATTACATGGTCGCCGCGAGCGACGGGGTGCGCACCTTCGCAGAGCCGCACCGGCTCGTGCTTTTTACCGATGAAGAATACCGCCGGGCCTTCGAGCGCGCGCGATTTGACCTCGCATACGACCCCGTGGGCCTCACGGGGAGGGGACTCTTCATCGGCAGAAAGCGATAAAAGTGACGTCCGACCAGGGGTACGCTGCTTGATCGCATATTGAGCAGCCGTAATGCTGCTTCAACGAGTAAAACCGCTGGAACGCCTCCTTGCGGAGAGCGACGAGAATAAGCCAAATAGCCTCAAAAAATCGCTGGGAGCGGTTTCCTTAATGGCTATGGGTATCGGTGCAATTATCGGCACGGGTATTTTTGTTTTGACGGGCGTTGCCGCCGCGACGCGGTCCGGGCCGTCGCTCACGATATCGTTCATCGTTGCCGGTATCGTCAGCGCTTTCGCAGCCCTGTGCTACTCCGAGGTGGCGAGCCGCGTGCCGATCGCGGGAAGCGCCTACACGTTTGCCTATGCCTCGCTCGGTGAGTTCATCGCATGGATCATCGGGTGGGATCTCGTGCTCGAGTACGCGCTCGGCGCGGCAACGGTCAGTATCGGATGGTCCGGCTACTTCTGCGCGTTCGTCAAGAACGTGTTCGGCTGGATAATCCCGGTATCGTTACAACACAACTATTGGGACGTGGGACCGACCGGCATCCCGATCCACGGCTTCATGAACCTGCCCGCATTCTGCATCATTTTTCTGATCGGCGCGCTGCTTTATCGCGGCACGCGTGAATCGGCGTTGGTGAACAATATCATCGTGCTGCTCAAAGTCGCGGTCGTGATATTTTTCATCGTGCTCGGGGTGGGACACGTCAACACGGGAAATTGGGTTCCGTACTTCCCGTTCGGGATTACCGGAATGCTCGGTGGCGCAGCGTTTATCTTCTTTGCCTACATCGGGTTCGATGCCGTATCGACTGCGGCCGAGGAGACGAAAAACCCCGCGAAAGATCTTCCGATCGGCATCATCGGGAGTCTAGCGGTTTGCACGGTCCTCTACATTATCGTTGTCGCAATTCTGACGGGAATGGTGCCCTACACGGAACTCAACGTCGCTTCACCAGTAGCTTTCGCCATGGACCACATCGGCCTCGGTTGGGCGAGCGCGATCATTTCGTTCGGCGCAATCTGCGGACTGACAACCGTGCTTCTCGTGATGATGTTCGGCCAGACGCGCGTATTCTTCGCCATGTCGCGCGACGGTCTCTTACCGCCCGTGTTCTCGAAAATTCATCCGACCTTCCGCACGCCGGGAGTCTCGACGATCATCTTCACGATTTTTATCGCGATCATCGCGGCGTTTACACCCATTAGCATCGTGGGTTCGCTTACCAACATGGGAACGCTCGCAGCATTCATCCTCGTATCCATTGCGCTTCCCATCTTGCGCAAGCGCTATCCGAACACCAAGGGATTCACGGTTCCGTTCGGACCGTACGTCGTACCCGTGATCTCCGCGGTTACTGCCTTCGGGCTGATGCTTTCGCTCGCGTTTGGAAGCCCTACCGTGATCGGCATTCCGTTGCCTTGGCTCGGGTTCATCGTGTGGCTGATCGTCGGAATGTTCATCTACTACGGTTACAGCCGCGCCCACAGCACCGTCGGAATCGAAGAGGCCGCGAGCTAACTACGCCACGCGCGGCACCGTTATCACGGTAACGGCGTCACCCGCTTCGCGGCCGCGGACTTCTTCAGCCGCGAGCGCGGCCGCCTGATCGATTGACGCAAGGCCGCTGAAATCGGCAATGCGTCCACCGTGAATCACGTAGACGGATGGCAGCGATCGACCTACGTCGCCGAATTGCGTCGCGCGTTCCATCGCGTCGCGCAAAACCGAATCGAGCACTCCGGCGGTCCCCGGCGTGAGCGTAGCTTCGCGCAGAGCCAGCCGAACGACGGCGCGCTCGTCTACGACCCTGACGTCGCGCCCGCAAGTATACGCTGTCAGCAACGACGTCAATGCGAGCCTCCCAAGGCCGCCCGGCGCAACGTTCAAAGAACGCGCCGCTGCTGCGCGCTGCTCCGGCTCTGCGCGTTCGCCGTGCGCCGCGGCCTCCACGAGCGCGGTAGCGCCCGTCGCCGTAGCGCGAACCCGGTTGCGCTGGGTATCAATTTCGACGCTCACTTCGATACGATCGGGCGCCGCGCCGGCCGAGACGGCACGATCCGATGCTTCACGTCGAATCCGCAGAATATCGTCCGGCGTCGGATCGACGATCGTTCGTTCGACAACGTCGCGCACGAGCGCGAGCGCGACGCCGATCGGCGAAATCACTTCGGCGTCGCGAGCGATTCGGTAGTCGAGCCCAAGCGTTCGAGCGACAAACGGCACGAGCGAGGCCGCGCCGCCGCCTCCACCGACGAGCACCAAACGCTCGCGCGGAAGTTCGTAGTCTTCGATCAACGCTTCGATGCATGCGCGAATTTTTTGCGCCGCGATCTCCAAGATGCGGTGCGCCTGGGTTTCGGGCGTGCCGCCTAGGTGTTGGGCGAGAAGCGCAAACCCGCGGCCCGCCGATTCGGCATTCCCCTCCGCGAATGCGCCGGGCGGCACGTATCCCAAGAAATTCGCCGCGCACGTTGGGGTTAGCGTTGCGGTGCCGCCGCCGTGCAAGACGAGTCGCATGTAGTCTGCCGGATCGTGTGCGGTCGGCGCGAACGTTTGCAGGCGCGCGCCGTCGAGCGCTTCGGGGGCTAGGAACGCGGCATACGCGCAACCTGCGATGTGCGCGGAGCGCGGACCGACGTCGACAATCTGCGTTGCGTCAATTCGCATCATGCTGCCGCCCGCGATGCCGAGCGTGCGCGAGTCGATCGTGCGAAGCATCGTGCGGTGGCCGCCGATTCGCGCCGGGCGCATCTGAGGCGAGCCGGCGCGGATCGCCGAGCAGTCGACGCTCGTCCCTCCGACTTCAAGAAAAATTCCGTCGGTAACGTTTTCATAGAGGAGCGCGCCGGCGACGCCTGCGGCCGGTCCGGAGAGAAGCGTGAGAATGGGTCGCCGCTCGATCTCACGCACGTCCATAACGCCGCCGTCGCTCCGCATGATCATCAGCGGGGCGCCGATCGACGCCGCGCTCACCGCTTCATCGGTCATTCGCGCGGTGCGCACCATCTTGGGAAGAATGGCCGCGTTGAGCGCCGCGGTGCGCGTCCGGGCGCGCAATCCATACATCGACGTAACGTCGTGGCCGGACGTTGCGAATACGCCGCGCTCCGCGGCGAGATCCACGGCACGCTTTTCCGCGAGCGGACGATCGACGCCGAAAGGCGCGCTCGCGGCTACCGCTTCGGCACCGCACTCGATGAGCCGTTCGACCGCGCGCTCGATATCATCCGCCGCGGTCGTGCAAAGCGCGAATAGCGGTGCGAACGGTACGCCGGGCGCGAGTTCGACCGGAGCGAAACGTATCTGTTTGCGCGCGATCCAAGCAAAACGTCCGGCTATGCCGACGACGCCGACCCGGGCGACATCGCCTTCGAGCAGCGCATTCGTGGCCTGCGTCGTGGAATGCGCGATAAACGCGACGTCGGCGGGAGCGACGCCGCTCTTGCGTAAGATGCGCGCGATGCCCTCCACGATTCCCGCCGCAA
>JBDTFK010000316.1:0-9641 GCA_039937995.1 Vulcanimicrobiaceae bacterium
GCGCGGCTCGACCACGGCCGAGGCTACGACGAACGCGCGCGGCGCGTTTAGCACAAACGCGCCGCCCGGCGACTACCGGCTTTCGGCTTCGGTGCGGGGATACGTCCCGGCCGCGATCGACTTGAAACTCGATCACGATTCCACGGTGGACGTGGCCCTGGAAGCACTCGATGCGCCTACGCTACGCACGATTGCGGCCGTTACCGTCGATGGACGGCTCGCTCCCGAACGGGGAACCATTCCCTCCGTCACGATCAGTCGTTCCGATTTCGAACGGCGCGCCGAGAATCTCGTCATTCAGGGCCTCATGTTGATTCCGTCCACCACGTTTTCCCATCCCGACGGCGGCGGGTCCAACACGATTTCGGTCGTCTCTTTGCGCGGCCCGGATCCCTCGGAAACCCTCGTGGCCCTTGACGGGCAATTGCTTAACGACGGAAATACGGGCGACCTCGATGTTTCGCGCCTTCCCGTCGCCGCGTTCTCGGCGGTCGATGTGACCGAAGGCCTAGGACCGCAAGACGGCGAGGGAAGCAACACGATCGGCGGCGCGCTCAATCTCGTATCCTTGCGCCCGACGAAAGATCCGCATTCGGCATTCTCCATCGCAACGGGATCGTACGGCTACAACGAGCAATGGGCAAATTCCACGGGGACCAGCAATCGCTTGGGTTATGCGTTTGCCCTTGACAACCAGCATGAGTCCGGTGTGGTCAATCAGTCCGTTGAGCTCAACGTCGCGTCGACGCCGGCGCCGCTTACGCCGCTGGGCTCGACGGTTGCGGCAAACTCCGCACTTGCGAATCTCACGTGGTCCTTTTCGCAAAACGCGGATATCAGCGCGAGAGTATTTACCCTCGGTAACGTTCGCGACCAGAGTAGTTCGATCAATGGACTGAGCAACGACGCTTTCGTCGGGCCCGGGCTGCAAACGCTCGCACAGAATATTCGCGCGTATCAGATTCGCGGCCGCAGCCCGCTCGGCGCGGGGGAATTGACGGCGGAACTTTCAACCAACAACGATACGGTTACGATCGACGGCAACGTATCCTCGCCGATGTACGATGTCGTTCACACCGACAAACGTTCGAACGAAGAACTTGCGTGGGGCCGTTCCTTTGAAACCTCGGAATATTCCATCGGTGGGTACTCGCGCTACGAATCGTTGCGCTTCATCGATCCCTCGGGCGCTTACACGCCGCTCGGGCAAAATATCGCCAGCTACTTCGCGCGCGGAGGATGGCAGCCGACCAAGGAGCTTCAGCTCAACGCGGGCGTGTACGCATCGCGTTACTCCACGTTCGGTTCGAATCTCGACGGACGTTTCGGCGCTATCCTCAACACCGATCCGTCGACCGCGTACCGCTTCTCCGTCGGAACCGGCTTTCGCGCACCGCTCCTGATCGAGCTCTATCCGTTTCCGCTCTCGCAATTGTCGCCCGATGGAAATGGAGTGTATCTGGGGCAGGGCAATCCAAACGAACATCCGGAACACGCAACGGAATACGAACTCGGCGTTTCGCATCGCTTCTCGAGCGACTCCACCTTCGATGTCTCGCTCTATCGCACGAATCTCCGCGATCCGATTGAAAACTACTACCCGCTCGCTTTTGCCGACGCCGGCGGATGCTTAGCAAACCTGAACCCAACGCCGCCGAATCCTGCGGACCCGCGTTGTTTCTCCTATCCGATCAACGTCGGCAACGTTGTCTACGAAGGCGCCGAACTGCGTTTTGTGCAGCGTTTCGCGCCGGAGCATCTGTTTTTAACCGCGCAATACGGGTTAAACGTCGCGTACCCGTTCAACTTTGGGTCGACGATCTCCAACCCGACGTCGGGCGGAAATCTTGTCAACAACGAACAATTCTTGGGCATCCCCCAACAGCAGGGATCACTCGAGCTCGATTATGCGAAGGACAACCTGCATGCGTCGATGAGCGCGGCGTTCCGGGGCAACAACAACGAATTCCATCAAGGTCCATTGACGCTCATCAATGCCTCGGCCGGCGTGCTGGTTAACAAAACAACCGATATCACGGTTGCCGGAACGAACCTCTTCAACGACGGCGCGGGGCGCTATACCGTTTTTGGCGGCGGCGTGCCGTATCGCGGCGTCGTGTCGCAAGACGCGCAGGGGAATCCTATCTATGGTCCCTTGCCGACGGACCGCTACGTCACTCAACCTTTTGGGTTGAAAGTGCTGGTAACCGTTCACACGTGAGCGAATGCGTCGTGCGTGACTGAAAAAATGCGGGCCGTTCGATTGCACGAGATCGGCGGCCCCGAAAACCTGATCGTTGAAGAGATCGAGCGGCCATATCCGGGTGCCGGCGAGATTCTCATTCGCATCGTCGCTGCCGCGTTCAATCGTCGCGACGTCTTCATTACGCGGGGGCTTTATCCGGATATTGCGCTGCCCCGCACGCTCGGCTCCGACGGCGCGGGGGTCGTTGCAGCCGTGGGCGGTGATTCGGGCGGATGGGCCGTAGGCGACGAGGTTGCGATCGATCCGATGCTCGGCTGGGGCGACGACCCGCACGTGTGGAGCGAGCGAGCGACGATTCTAGGAATGCCGCACGATGGGACGTTCGCCCAATACGTTAGCGTGCCGGCGGAGAACGTTTACCGCAAACCTTCCGCGCTTTCGATGGAAGAAACTGCGGCAATTCCGCTCGCAGGGTTGACGGCGTATCGCGCGCTCTTTACGCGAGGCGAACTCGCGAAAGGCGAAACGGTCTTGATCCCGGGAGTGGGCGGAGGCGTGCAAACCTTCGCGCTCCTCTTCGCCAAAGCCGCAGGTGCGCGCGTAATCGTAACGTCGGGAAGCGACGAGAAACTGCAGCGCGCGCGAGAGCTTGGCGCGGATGAAACGCTCAACTACACGACGACGCCGGATTGGCACAAGCTGATTCGCAAATGGGGGCCGGTGGATCTCGCCGTCGATTCTTCGGGAGGCGACACGCTAAGTAAAGCCATCGCCACCCTTCGCCCCGGCGGCCGCGTTGTAATCTACGGCGGCACGAGGATTGAGTCGACGTTTCGCCTGTTTCCGCTTTTCTGGAACCACATCGACATTCGCGGGACGTCGATGGGGAGCCCGGCGGATTTTACGGCGATGCTAAAACTCTTCGAGACCGGGCTCAAGCCGGCCATCGATCGCGTCTATCCCCTCGGCGACGCAGTCTTGGCCGCGAAGCGAATGGCATCGAGCGAACAGTTCGGAAAAATCGTCCTGCGAATCGAATAGGCGCGTGCCACTGCATCGCTAAATGAGGCGATAGCGGTAGAGCCGGTCGAGCGTCAGCATTGCGCCGAGTTCGGCTCTAACGACCGCCGCGTTTTCAATGCCGACGATGGACTCCCACTGCGGGTTGAGGATCGCCGCTTCTTGCGCGGTCATCGCGCGCGCCGACGCCACCGCTTCAACGCGACCTTCATTTTGGAGCGCCGATAAGTAGGCGAGCATTTGCCGGGCCATAGCGGGATAAAGCATCGCCTCCGAGCTTCCGTAGATCGCGACGACCAGTTCCGGAATCGTGCGCGAGCCTTTGCGTAGCTCGTCGATGAGTTCGGCTTCGCGCTTACGGCGGTGCCCGATGTATTCCGCAATCTTTGCTTGCGCGTCGTCCACGACGGGGCCGTGCCCACCGTAGATGCGCTGCGCCTGCGGAAATTCATCGCGTAGTCGCGCGAGCGTCGCTTGATAGGGGCGCATGGCGCCGCCGGGCGGCGCGATTACGACGGTGCCTTCGCCTAAAATAACATCGCCGGTAAAAAGCGCGCGCTCGCGCGGTTCGTAGAAAACGACGTGATCGAACGTGTGCCCCGGCGCGTCGATGACGCGAAGCGCGGCCTCGCCGATGCACCAGTCGCTTTCCAAGGCGAAATCGAGGTCGTGCGGCACGTCGGAGTTCGGGTGCGCGTACACGGGCGCGCCGGTTTCTTGCGCCAGCAACGCGGCGGCCGGAGCATGATCCGGATGTCCGTGCGTGAGCGCAATGGCGCGTATGCGAAGGTTGCGCTTACGCGCGTTTTCGAGCAGCGCACCGACGTGACCGGCCATCGGTGGGCCGGGATCGATGACGATCGCGTCGCGGCCGGCGGCGATAACGTAGGAATTCGTCCCGGTGAGCGTCATCGGCGATGGGTTCGGCGCGCGCACCAGCTCGATCGAACTCACCAGGCTCCTTCGAGCGAAGGCGGCATCACGAAACCCTCGTGCGGCGCCGCGCCCGGCATGATCGTAACGATGGGTTTGCTTCGCGTAAAGCGCATCAATTCGTCGATCGCGGCAAACGCCCTAAGACGTTCGAGGTGTTTGATCGTCGGATAAACGAGATGCATTTGCTCCGCGCGATGGAGCGCGAGCGCGCGTGCCGGCGCGATCCAACGTGCGTCGTGTGTTTCAACGCTGTCCGCCACGCCGATGTGCGCGCCGGTTGCCTGCGCAATAAAAAAATGCGTGTTGTACCGTCGTGGTTCGGTCGGAGGCGTTATCCAATGCGAGAAGAGGTGAAGGTCTCCAGCCGGAATAGCGATGTCCGCTTCCTCCCGCAATTCCCGCACGGCCGCATTCACGAGCGCGCGCGCCGCGTCGTTTTGAACGGCATCTTCGGACGACGGCAACGCGCTAGAGAAGGTAGCGCGAAACTCAGCAGCGATCCGCGCGTCGTTCCAAGCAAGAGTTGGTCTGTAGTCCTGCGCATCGACGGTACCACCGGGGAATACAAAAGCGTCGGGAGCAAAAGCGCTCCGCGCGCTTCGGCGCACCATCAGGATTTCGATTCCGCCCGCGGCGCCCGGCCGAGCGAGCATCACGGTCGAGGCTAGGCGCATGGGAACCGGCGAGCTACGCAAAGTCGTTCATGGAATATGAAACCGCGAGTTGTCGCCTCAATCATGGCCGTCCTCTTCACGCTGACCGCTCCGGCGATCGCTCAAACCCCGCCGCCTCCATCCACCGGCGGCCCGAGTGCGCTTCCGACGATTCCCCCGAATGCCGGGAATGTCGTCGAAGGCATCATTGAGCGCCTTGTCGGCGAAGCGACCGCGGGCTTCGGCGTCGATCCTACCCACGTCCGCGGAATCGTGACGTATTACCGCCGCTTCGATTTGCAAATCCGCATGCCCCTAAACCGCTATGAGAGCGTGCATTTGCATCAAGGCACGATCATCGATCCCCGCGGGGCTACGATCGCCGAGGGGAGCATGGTCGACGTGCAGGGTCGACCCGCCTCAGACGGTTCGATCGAAGCGGACGCGATCACGATCGTCCGCTAAAAACGTCCATTTTTGGGAAAGCAATCCAAGAGAGTCTCGCTCTCGTTGCAGGAGAGTATTTATCACATTCTGCGCTGCACGAATCTCGAAAGGACTACCTCAAACGATGAAAACCCGCCTACTTGCCGCAGCTATCTGCGCGGCCACGCTTCTCGGAAGCTCGCTCCCCGCAGCGGCCGGAACCATGTCGAAGGCCATGCCGGACCTCAACATGAGCGCGCCCTCGCGCTTCTCCGGACCCGGCGTCTACACGGGAGCCCCGGCGCTCCCCGTGACACTCTCCATGGTGATTGCCGGCGGCGGTCCGGCCGACTTCAGCACGCTGACCCTCGTCAAAACACTCGCCGGCGATAAGACCGGACCCGAAGTGGCCTCGCTCAAGAAGAAATTCGGCGACGAGAAGGTCACGAACTTTGTTAAAGTGTTCGACTACGTTGTTGCGGACACGCTCAAGATCGTAAAAGAAAAGAACATAATGCTGCCGTCCGAACCAAAACCGGATCCCAAAGACGGCAAAGCGTTAGCGCAGGCGCTTTGGGAGGCTGGGGCGACGCCCAAAGGCTTCCAGGTCGAAGTCATGCTCGACCGTGCCGTGTCGCACGGAATCCACGATCAGGTCATGACGGACATCGATAAAAAGTTCGGCATCGGACCGGACGCCGACTACCACATCGTCCTTACGCAAGCGATGCACGATCTCGCGACCGTGTACGGATTCGGCAACGACGAATCGGCGATGTAAACCGGTTCGACCGGCGAGCTAAACCGCCCCGGAGATAGCAGAAGGGCCGCGCACTCGCGCGGCCCTGATGTTTTTACTGCCGTCAGAATAGTCGGACAAAACCGTGCTGCCCGAACTGGGAGACAAAGGTTATCTTATCAAACCCTTCCCTCATCTCCAATATGATATTTTGAATAACAAGAATGCGTTACACGCAAACAGGGACCAATTGACTACGTGCGCGCTCCAACAGTACACGCACGGCATCCTGGTGATGAAGAGGAGTGAGTAAGCGAGCACGACCGAAACAAGCGCGACGCCGCCGGATACGGCGAGAAGTGCGCCCAGCTCCCAGGGCTCGCTCGCGATCCAAACGGCCGCGGCGAAGGCAGGATAGTACAAAAGTCCCAAAAGCGCGTTCGGAACCCCGCCGAAGAGGCGAGCGCGCGGCGTTTCAACGACGCTCGGCTCTTGAAGCTCGCCGCGTTGTGCTCGCTTGGTCTTGCGTAGCATGAAAACGGCGGCGTAGAGACCAACTCCGCAGAACACCGTGATGATCGTTCGGACAGGCAAGTCCACCCCCGCTTGAAACACATCGCTAAGCGCCTAGCCGCCGTCGGGTTATTGCTCGGCTCCTTTGCGCTCGCCGCTTTTGTCATTCACTACCAGCCTGCCGTCGAGCACTACATCCGCTCGATCGGGCCGCCCGCCTATCCGCTGGCAATCGCCGTTTTTGCGATCGTCGCGTCGGCGCCGTTTTCGGTTACCGACGCGCTTGCAATCATGAACGGCGCGATATTCGGGCCCGTATATGGTTCGATCGTCAACGCCGTCGGCCTCGTCTTCGCGGCGTTGTTGGGCTACTGGATTAACCGGCATGCGTCGCACATGCTCGACCTCGACCGCTACTTGGCACGCCTCCCAGCGTGGGTAAAGCGATTTCCCGTGGGTTCGCCCGCATTTTTGCTTTCCGTGCGCATCATACCGGGTTTCGGCGGTACCGTCGCGACGGCAACGTCGGCGGCGTTCCGCATTCCGGTTTGGGTGCATGTCTGGACGATGTGCGCGATTGCCATTCCTATTTGTACGCTTCTAGCAATATTCGGCGACCGCGTAACCGTCGCGTTGCACTCGTACGAACATCGCGCGGGCGCCTACTGGCAGCAGCATCATCCGCATTTCCACATCCGCCGTCACGTGAAAGTGATCCCAACGCCGTGACCTCATATCTCGATACCGTTCGCACGATCGAACGCCCGGGCGACCTCGAAGCGCTTTGCGAACGTGTGCGCGGTGCGCCGCGCGTCGCTCTCGACACCGAATTTCACGCCGAGCGCAGTTATTCGCCGCGACTCATGGTCGTGCAATTAGCTTTCGACGACGGAACGGTTATCGTCGATCCGCTCGCGATTCCCGACTTACGGCCGCTCATCGACGCATTCGCCTCGACGACCGTCATCGGTCACGCGCTTTCATCGGACCTCAAGATTTTTGCGGATCGCTTCGAATCGGTGCCGCCCGTCGTGTTCGATAGCCAGGTTGCAGCCGCGTTTTTGGGGTTTGGGATGCAAATATCGCTCGCCGATCTCGTGCGCGAGTTGGAAGGAGTACGACTTGCGAAAACGCAGACCGTAAGTGACTGGTCCACGCGCCCGTTCACGCAGCGTCAAATCGAGTACCTCGTCGACGACGTCGTCCATTTGTTGCCGATGCTGGATAAGCTGCGCGACCGCTTGGAGCGCACGGGCCGTTTGGAGTGGGCGCGGGAAGAGTGCGCGCTTCTCGGCGACCGCGAGCGCTACCGCGCGGACGAGCGCCGCGCGTATCTACGCGTCCCGGGTGCCATGCGAATGAACCGGCGCGAGCTCGGCGTGCTCAGCGAAGTCGTCAAGCTGCGCGATCGCCTTGCGCGAGATCGTGATCTCCCGCCGAAATACATCATGGCAGACGACGTCGTTGCCGGCGTCGCAACCTTAAAACCCGCCCGAGTTGAGGAATTGCAGCAACTGCGTCGTCTGGATGCGGGGGCGCGACGACAGCTTGGCCCGGCAATCATTGAGGCCGTCGCCCGCGCGATGTCCGTGCCCGAAGACGATTTGCCGCACCGGCCAAAGCGACCGCTCGGCCCGAGCCGCGACACGGTCGCCTCCGTCATGGGCGTCATCGTCGGTGAGATTGCCCGTGTGAACGATCTCCCGCCGAGCTTGCTCGTACCGCGCAGTTCCCTGGAACGCTTGGCGCGTGAAATACCGCAAGTTCGCGAAGAATTCGACGCCGTTCTCGACGTGTCGCCTTGGCGGCGGATGCTCGTCGGCGATCCGCTTTGGCGACTTTTGTCGGGCGAGTTGCACCTCCAAATCGAAGGCTACGCGCAAGGCGATCCCAAAATACGATTGTCGCCATGAATCAGAACGCGAAGAGCTTCAATGCGATCGATACGCTTACCGTCGGCGACCGCTCGTACACGTATTACCGCCTCGATTCACTCGAGCGCGCGGGACTGACAAAGCTGAGCCGTCTTCCCTACAGTTTGAAGATTCTGCTCGAGAATCTTCTACGATTCGAGGACGGACGCTCGGTAACCAAAGCCGACATCGAAACGCTAGCGCGTTGGAGTTCGCGAAACGTTATAGAGAAAGAGATCGCTTTCCGCCCGGCACGCGTCTTGCTGCAAGACTTCACCGGCGTGCCTTGCGTCGTAGATCTCGCGGCGATGCGCGACGCAATGGCGGCGATGGGCGGCAATCCGGAAACGATCAACCCGTTGCAACCGGTCGAATTGGTCATCGACCACTCGGTGCAAGTGGATTTCTTCGGCAACGACCAGGCGTTTGAAAAGAATGCCGACCTCGAATTCGAACGCAATCGCGAGCGCTACGCGTTCCTCAAATGGGGGCAATCGGCGCTTAAGGGGTTTCGCGCGGTTCCTCCGGATACCGGCATCGTTCATCAAGTAAACATTGAATATCTCGCGCGAATCGTGTTCGGTGCGGGGGGCGCGGGCGTCGCGTA
The DNA here is from genome assembly GCA_039937995.1 of Vulcanimicrobiaceae bacterium. Classification (GTDB taxonomy): domain Bacteria; phylum Vulcanimicrobiota; class Vulcanimicrobiia; order Vulcanimicrobiales; family Vulcanimicrobiaceae; genus JALYTY01. Next base: position 9,014 of record JBDTFK010000316.1, read on the forward strand.
CGACCCAAAAACAGCGACGGCATATCCCGATACCGCGGTAGGCACCGACTCGCATACCACGATGGTGAACGGCGTCGGCGTGCTTGCATGGGGCGTCGGCGGCATCGAAGCCGAGGCGGCGATGCTCGGCCAACCGGTGACGATGTTGATCCCCGAAGTCATCGGCGTTCGTCTCGAAGGGAAACTGCGCGAAGGCATAACGGCGACGGATTTAGTCTTGCACATCACGGAGATGCTTCGCAAGAAAGGCGTCGTCGGAAAATTCGTCGAGTTCTTCGGCAACGGTCTTTCCGCGTTACCGGTTGCGGACCGCACGACGATTGGAAACATGTCGCCCGAATTCGGATCGACGTGTGCGATCTTTCCGATCGACGACCGGACGCTCGAGTACTTGCGCCTCACCGGGCGCGGCGCCGAGCATATCGCACTCGTCGAGGCGTATGCTAGAGCACAAGGGCTCTTCCGGACGCAAGAGACCCCCGACGCCGAATACACCGGCGTCGTTCATCTCGATCTTGACTCCGTCGAGCGCAACTTGGCGGGCCCGCGCCGCCCGCAAGACCGCGTTGCCCTCGGCGACGTAAAGTCATCCTTCAATGGAGCCATGGAAGAGTGGCTGTCGGCTCGC
>JBDTFK010000317.1:0-5063 GCA_039937995.1 Vulcanimicrobiaceae bacterium
ACGCCTTGCGGAAACTTCTCCGAGAGCTGGTCGAGTTTCGCAAGCACGTTTTTCGAGACCGAGAGGGCGTTTGCGGTCGGCAACTGCAGAACGCCGAGACCGACGACGTTTTGGTTGCCGTCGAAGCGGATGAAGCTTGAGTAGTCTTCGGCCCCGAGTTCTATGCGCGCGACGTCGCCGAGTTTCGTGAAGCCGCCGTTCGAGTCGGTGCGAACGATGATGTTGCGGAATTGACTCGGGTCCGTGAGGCGTCCGACCGCGTTGACCGTGTAGGTGTAGGGCTGGTTCGCCGGTTCCGGGGCCGACCCGATGCTTCCGGCCGCCACATTGACATTTTGCTCGGCGAGCGCGGCCGTAATATCGGTCGTTGCTAGCCCGCGCGCTTGCAGGGCATGAGGATTAAGCCAGACGCGCATCGCGTAGCGGCGTTGGCCGAAGATGAGAACGTCGGAGACACCCGAGATACGTTTGAGGTCGTTAACGACGTTGAGTTCTGCGTAATTGCTCAAGAAGAGCGAGTCGTACTTGGAAGTGTTCGACGTGAGGGCTATGGCCATCACAAACGACCCGGAGTTCTTCTTAACCGTAATGCCGGTTTGCTTGACCTCGTTCGGAAGCTGTCCGGTCGCGGACTGCACGGCGTTCTGCACGTCGGTTGCCGCAATATCGAGGTTGGTACCAAGCACGAAGGTGCAGGTAATCGTCGATGCGTTTTGGGCGCTGGTCGAACTAATGTAGCGCAATCCCTCAACGCCGTTGATCGCGTTCTCAAGCGGAGTCGTGACCGCGCTCTCAACCGATTCCGGGCTCGCACCGATATAGACGGCCGTAACGGTTACGACCGGCGGTGCGATTTCCGGATACTGTGCGATCGGCAGGGTCGGAATCACGACGAGCCCCGCGATAAGTATGACGAGGGAGCAGACCGCTGCGAAGATGGGCCGGCGGAGGAAAAACTCTGTCATCGGAGGTTTAAACCTTCCCTCTCACCCTTGCGTTGCACTCCTCGCGAAGTGGTGTTAAGCCGGGAAAGCTTGCTCGGCGTGATACGAGCTACGCGAGAGCGGGCTCGATACAACCTGGTGAAAACCCTTTGACTTCGCCAACGCTCCCAGCCGCACAAATTTCTCCGGCGTCACAAACTCGACGACCGGTAAGTGCTTTTTGCTCGGCTGCAGGTACTGCCCCATGGTGAGGATGTCGATGCCCACCGCGCGGGCGTCGTTCATGGCCGACTCAACCTCGTCCTCAGTCTCGCCCAGGCCGAGCATTAAGGAGGTCTTCGTGTAACGAGAGGGCGCGCGTTTTTTTGCGTGATCGAGAATGCGCAGGGACTGCTCGAAACCGGCGCGTTTGTCGCGCACTGCCGGGGTAAGGCGCCGCACCGTCTCGAGGTTGTGCGCGAATACGTCGGGTTTCGCATCCATTACGATGTCCAAGGCATTGAGGTCGCCGCGGTAGTCGCCGCTAAGGATTTCGACCCTCGCGCCGGGCACTCGTTCGTGAATCGCGCGGACCGTGTTCGCGAAAATTAGCGCTCCACCATCGGGCAGATCGTCGCGATCGACGGCCGTTAGGACCAAATATTTCCAGCCGAGATCGCGGACCGCCTCCGCAACTCGCACGGGCTCGAGCCAATCGACCACGCCCTTTGGGTTGCCCGTTTTCACGTTGCAGAATCGGCACCCGCGCGTGCATGTATCGCCCAGGATCATAATCGTTGCAGTGCCGGCCCCCCAGCACTCTGCAATGTTGGGGCAGGCTGCCTCTTTGCAGACGGTGTTGAGCGCCAGCGCGTCGACTTCGGCTTTGACGCGCGCGTAGTCTTCACCGGCGGGAAGCGACACGCGCAACCAATCGGGCTTTCGCGCGCGCGTTGCGCTACTACGCCCGCCGGTTAGGGGAATTAGATCGATTTCGATAGCCATGGTAATTCTTCAAAAAAATCGACATCGAACTCGCGGGCGAGTTCCTGCAAGAGCGTGGGCTTCACCTCACCGGTGGAGACGGCGCGGCCGGTTACTTTCGCGATCGAAGTGATGCCGCGATCGACGAGTCCGCATGGATTGATCAGTTGGTCGTAGTCGAGTTCCGTAGAAACGTTGAGCGCGATGCCGTGCAGCGAAACCATCTTTTGAACGGCGAGGCCGATCGCGCAAATCTGATCGCGTCCGACCCACACTCCTGCATGTTCGGACCATCTGCCGGCGGCGATGCCGTATCGGGCGACGGTTGCGATAACGGCGGCTTCCAAGGCTCTCACGAGCGGTACAACCTCGCGGAACCGCTCGAGTTTGCGGATCGGATAGACGACGAGTTGACCGGGTCCGTGAAAGGTAACATCGCCGCCGCGCTCGATTTCGACAACCTCAACTCCGCGCTCCCAGAGCATCTCACCGGTTAGCAGAAGATTTTCGCGCTTCGCTTTGCGGCCGAGCGTGATGACCGCAGGATGCTCGACGAGAATCCACGTTTCCGGCGCCCGCCCTTCGCGCACCGCGGCGTGCAGTGAATGTTGGATATCCCACACCTCACGGTAGGGACGGAGTCCAAGATCCAAAACGCGCGCAACGGTGGGCACGAGAAACGCTTAAGTGCCGGCTCTCGCCGGTGCTTTCGGTTTCGGATTAACGATATGAATCGCTTTGCCGTGGGCAGCTTCGGCGGCATCCTGAATGCCTTCGGTTAGGGTCGGATGCGGATGAATTGAGAGCCCGATATCTTCGAGCGTCGCGCCCATTTCGATTGCGATGAGCCCTTCGCCGATGAGCGACTCGGCTTGCGGAGCGACGATGTGCATGCCGAGCAGCATATCGGTTTTTGCGTCACCGACGAGTTTGATGAGCCCGTCGGTCTCGTTCATCGTGCGTGCGCGTCCGCTCGCGGCGAGCGGGAACTTTCCGATGCGCACGTCGTAACCTTTTGCTTTGGCTTCGTCTTCGGAGAGGCCGACCGTCGCAACTTCGGGATCGGTATAAACGCAATTCGGGATTGCAGCGGGATCGAACGCGGCCGACTTATCGCCCGAGATTGCCTCGGCGGCGACCACGCCCTGTTTCATCGCGCGGTGCGCGAGGAGTGGCTGTCCGGTTACGTCGCCGATCGCAAAAATGTTCGCGACTTTCGTGCGGCACTGCTGATCGATCGCGATGAAGCCCTTGTCGTCGATCGCAAGGCCGGCCGCCCCGAGATTGAGCGTGTCGGTGACGGGGCGGCGTCCGACTGCCACCAATACCATGTCGAAATCGCGCGTTTCGTCCTTGCCGTTCGTCGCTTCGCCCTTAAACGTGGCTTTGACGGTCTTGCCGGATTTCTTGAGCTCGCCGACTTTTGTCTCGAGCATGATTTCGACGCCTTGCTTCTTCAAGATGCGCGCGAGCGTCTTTGCGATTTCCGTGTCGGTGCCGGTGAGGATTTGCGGCAACGCCTCGATGACAAGCACTTTCGAGCCGACTCGCGTGTACACGGTCGCAAACTCAAGGCCGATGACGCCGCCGCCGATGACCAGCATGTTCTTGGGAATGCGGGCCATGTTCACGGCATCGTCGGAGTTGATAATCACATCGCCGTCGCGCGGCCACGCCTTTACATCGACCGGCGCGGATCCGGTGGCGATGACGACGTTCGTTGCTTTGATCGTGTCTTGGCTTCCATCTTTTCTCTTCAGCACGATTTCGCCCGCGCTCTTAAAACTCGCGTCGCCGTATAAAAATTCGACGTTATTGGCTTTGAAAAGCGTCTTGACGCCGCCGACGTTGGCGTTGACAACCTCCGTCTTGAACTTCGCAACGCCTTCGCGATCGACTTCGGCTTTTGGAACCTTGAGCCCGATCGCCGCCGCGTGATCGATGTGACGGATCACTTCGCCCACGTGCAGCAAAGCTTTGGTCGGGATGCATCCCCAGTTAAGGCAGACGCCACCGACCTCGTCGCGATCGACGCAAATAACGTTCTTCCCCAACTGCCCGAGGCGGATGGCGGCATGATAGCCTCCGGGACCAGCGCCGATAACGACTGCGTCAACCTGGTGTTCAGCCACCGATTTTACTCCTGTTCTTCACCCGTCGGGATTGCGGATTGGCTCGCTTATCCTAACAGGTCTTCGCCGCCCGGGGCTTCGACCATCGTAGGGGCAGGGGCCGTGTCATCCGAAATGGCTCCCATCCATGCCGAACATTGGATGGGCCGGACTCCTGCCCGAACTCGACCGCTCCTCGATCGTCCCGCTGTATCGCCAAATCTACGAGCACATGCGGGAAGCCATCCTGGCGGGAACGCTGCCGGAGTCGACCCGACTGCCGCCCGAACGCACGATGGCCGATCGGCTCGACGTGAACCGAAGCACCGTCGTTCACGCCTACCGCGAACTCGTCACGGACGGCTTGATCGAGCAACGGGTCGGCTCGGGGTCGCGGGTCGTTCCGCAACTGCGCGGCGGGCAACCGGAACGGGGCGCGGGCGTTCCGTGGTGGATCACGCTTCCTCCGTGGCGCGTAGGTGAGTTCCCGAACATTTTGGGTGAGCTCGCGGCCAAACAAGAAGCCGGGCGAATTTCGTTCGTGCAAGGCGTTGCTCCCGACGAACCGTCGCCGCTCGGCGAACTCGCGCAATCTTTTGAGCGCGTGGCGCGCGATCCGCGATTTATCCTCTCTTACGGCGATTCCGAGGGGTACGAGCCATTGCGGCAGGCGATTACATCGCGCATGCACGCCCGCGGTGCGACGGCGATCGTTCCGAAAAACATCATCGTGCTTACGGGTTCGACGCAGGGGATAATGATCGTCTCTCAGAGCCTCGCGGAGCCCGGCGATGAAATCATCGTCGAATCGCCGTCGTATCCGGGCGCATTACAAATCTTTCAAATCAACGGCCTGCGAGCGATTCCGGTGCCCGTAGACGAGGACGGAATGCGGGTCGATCACGTGGAGACCATTTTGCGCACGCGGAGGCCGCGCTTTATATACACGATGCCGTCGATGCACAATCCGACCAACGCGACCATGAACGCCGACCGGCGCGAGCGTTTGGCGACCATTGCGAAACGAGCGGGCGTCCCGATTATC
>JBDTFK010000318.1:0-7497 GCA_039937995.1 Vulcanimicrobiaceae bacterium
AGCGCGCGGCATCGGCCGCTGGAGCGCCGCCGTCGTCTTGCTTCGGGGATTCGGACGCCTCGATACCTTCCCGATGAACGACTCCGGCGTCGCCCGGACCGTGAAATTACTCTCCGGCGACCCCAACCTCGATCTCGACGCCGTGCTCGATATCCTCGGTCCAACGAGGGGAATGCTCTACTATCACCTGCTTCTGGGCCGCATCCGCAACCTTGCGAGAGAGCGAGCCGATTAGAGCGTAGGCTATGACTGCGCTATTACCCACCCCAACCTTTTCGATTCAACGCGCGAGCGATCGCGCGATGTTCGATCACGGCTGGCTCAAAACGTTCCACTCTTTTAGCTTTGCCGAATACCAGGACCCAAAAAATATCAATTGGGGAGCGTTGCGCGTTTTTAACGACGACACGATCGCAGGCGGCGAAGGCTTCCCCGCGCATCCGCATCAGGACATGGAAATCGTCACCTACGTTCTAGACGGCGAGCTGGCACATAAAGACAGCCTGGGAAATCACGGCGTTGTCGGCCCCGGCGGCGTGCAGTTCATGAGCGCGGGCACCGGCGTCCGGCACAGCGAGTACAACAACCTCAAAGACAAGCCGCTCCACCTCGTACAAATGTGGGTGCTCCCGGGAAAACTCGGTCAGCCCCCATCGTATGGGCAACGGGAATTCACTTCCGACGACCGGCGCAACCGTTGGCTCGATATCGTAAGCGGCCAAAAAACCGTTGAAGCCCCCATCCGCATTACGCAGGACGCAACATTTGCCGTATCGCGACTCGAAGGCACCGATCTCGTGCGGGAATTCGCGCCGCAACGCTACGGCTTCGTATTCGTCGCCGACGGCAACATCGAAGCAAACGGCGAAACCTTACGCAAAGGCGACGCCGTCCGCTGCTACGACGTCGCAAAAATAGCCATAAAAGGCCATGCCGAAGTCGCCCTCTGGGACCTCCCCCCCGCAACCAATATGTAAACTACCACGCTCCGCAAAGCGGAAGCCGGGTCGAATCCGAACAAACGCTCGAAGTTTCCGAACAACCCTATCCCCCTTGAACGACGACCCGCCGCGAAGCCGCTCGCCAAATCACCGTACCCAGCCCCGCAAACGTCGCAAGCCACAACCCCTGAATGCCCAAACTATTGAGCCACCCCGAACGAGGAATCACCCCGACGTAAATGAGCAGCGGCGTCGAGTAGATCGCCGCGAACGGCAGTCCGAAAACTAAACGCCCGAAGATTCCGGGGAAGAACGTGAGCGGGATGATTTGCCCCGAGAGCAGGTCGGAAACCCATCGCACGATGAGCTGGAGCGCGAAGGTTTCAAGCGTCCAGAACGCGATCGAATTCATCACGAAATTCAAGAAGAAATTGATGCCGTAGCCGAGCAAAAACGAGACCAAAAATACGCCGAAGGTTGCCGGAGGCGGCACGTCGATGCGCACGAGCAGCAGTGCGAAAAGCAGCGATGGTATAACGAGTAGCGCGTGGAGCATCGTTTGCCCCACCCCGTCGCTGAAGAAATACAGCGGGACGCTAATCGGCTTCATCAGGTCGGTTGCGATCGTTCCCTCGCGGAGTTTTTCGCGAATTAAACGCGTCCCGTCGACTTCGAGAATGAGCGACATGAGCAGCGCGACCGTCGCGTACGTGATCATCCCGTGGAGCGGAAGATTGACGGGCGCCAGGTTTTGCGAGTAGAGTGCCGTCCAAAGCGAGCGCAGAAGATAGACGCGCAGCACGAGCGACCCGATTTCGGTCAGGACTTCCAAACGGTACGTAGCTTCGCGCGCGAACGCTTTCTTCGCAAACTCGACGTACGGTTCCGCAATCACTTTCTGGGTTTCTTTTTCATCATTTCTTGACGGCGGGATTCCATCTCTTGCAACTCCTGCATCATCGCATCGACGACCCCCTCGACCTCGGTCATTTGTTGCGGCGGCGGTTCTTCGGTAGCGGAGCGCCGCTTGGGCGGCGCTTGCGGATGGGCGTGATCGGCGAGGACCGCGTCTTGCGCGTGGACCTTGCGCAGAAATTGTGCGTAGGCTTGCGCCGCTCGGGCACGCACCTCATGCGTGCGCTCGAGGTTGAAGATCACCTCGAAGAAATCGCCGTTCGGCATGCGGGTCTCGTTTGGTGCGACGTGCCCGCCGGCTGGAATCTCGATACCGTTGTAAAGCTTTGCGCCGCTTCCGATGAACGCGCCGTCACCGATGGTCGCGCCCGAAATATACGCCTGCGGCCCGACAATGCAGCAGTCTCCGATCGTCACGGGGAATTTCAGCGCGCTGCCGCCGCTGGCTTTGAGGACCGCGTTCTCCATGACGACGGTGTTCGCGCCGAGATGTACCGGCGCGCCTTCGGCCGTAATGACGGCGCCGTGTAGTACCGCGCAGCCCGGACCGATGATTACTTCGCCGCTGATCGTGGCGGTCGAGGCAACGTAGGCGCCGGAATGAATTTTGGGTTTCTTGGTTCCGCTCGAACTAATCACGAGACCGTCTCCTCTTTCTGCGCGCTGTATCCTTCGATGTAGATGCGACGGATGATGGACTCCAGGTCAGGCTCCTCAAGCGTGACGTCTTCCAGGCTATAGCGTTCGCTGGCCTGGCGGATCAAGCGGTCCGCTCGCCCGGTATTGCGATCGAAACGAAAGCGAGCGACGCGTCCTTCGAGGCTCACACATTGCGCGCCCTCGAGTTCCGGTGCGTCCGGGGTCTGCGCGAACCGGACGACGAGTGTTCGAAAACGCCCGTACTCCGTTTTGATGCGCTCGACGCCTCCGTCGTAGATGATCTTCCCTTCGTCAATGAGCACGATGCGGCGGCAGAGCCGCTCGACGTCGGCAAGGTCGTGCGTCGTAAGGATAATTGTGGTGCCGCGTTCGGTGTTGATGCGGGCGATGAATTTCCGGATCGCGTCCTTTGCGACGACGTCGAGTCCGATCGTGGGCTCGTCGAGATACACGATTTTCGGATCGTGAAGCATCGCCGCCGCAAAATCTCCGCGCATTCGCTGGCCGAGCGAGAGTTGCCTTACGGGCGTGCGCAAAAAGTCGCCCATTTCCAAAATGTCGATGAATTCATCGAGATTGCGCCGGTACGTAGCGTGCGGAACCCCATAGATTGCGCGCAGCAATTCGAACGACTCCACGAGGGGTAAGTCCCAATACAATTGACTGCGCTGCCCGAAAACCACACCGATGTTGCGGCCGTTTATCTTGCGGCGCTCGTATGGAACGACGCCCGCGACCGTCACTTCACCGGAGGTCGGCACAAGAATGCCGGTGAGCATTTTTATCGTCGTGGACTTGCCTGCTCCGTTCGGGCCGATATAGCCGACTAATTCGCCGGCCTCAAGCGACATGGAAATGTTATCGACCGCCACGCGTTCGTCGTACGCCCGCGAGAAGAGCGTCTGCAATGCCCCAAGCGCGCCCGGCTTCCGGCGAACCGTGCGAAAGACTTTACTCACGTTTCGCGTCTCGATTATCGGCATTGCTGCCCCGCTTTCGAGGTTTGCGTGAGGGAGCCCCATCGCCGTTTCGCCAAGTTGAACTGCTGTGATCGTAACGATCTCGAACCAGTACGGCTCAGGCGCGATTGCCGTGGCGGAGCAAGCCGCGCGCGAGCTCGGATACGAGTTCGTGGACAGCCAGTTGCCCGTCGTGGTAGCGAAGCGGATAGGCATAACGCCCGAAGAAGCGACCGCCGCCGATGAGACGGGCCGCTCACTCGGTTCGCGGCTGCTGGCCAGTATGGAACTCGCGACGCCCGAACTCGCGTCAAATGCGTTGCGCGCGAATTTCGACGACGAGTACATCCGCGAAGTTCAGGGCGCGGTGCGCGAATACGCCGCGCACGGAAACGTCTTCATCGTGGGGCGGGGTGGGAGTCTCATTTTGGGGAGGCGCCCCGATGTGATGCGGGTCTTCATGCACGCTCCGCGCGAATGGCGCATTGAGAAGATTGCCGAGGGTTTGGGCATCGATCTGCGTGCCGCTACGGCCGAGGTCGAACGTGTTGACAAGGCTCGCATCGCACACTTGCGCGACTGGTATGCCGCAGAATTCGGGAATCCCGAAATTTACGACCTTTCCATCGATACTTCGACGTTTGGAGCGCGCAGCGCCGAATTGATCGTCACCGCGGTGCGTCGGCACTCGTGATCCTCGCCCCGCTGCGCTTTCGCGACTTCCGTTTGATGTGGTCGGGGTTGATGGTGTCGAACCTGGGAACGTGGATGCAATTTACGGCGATGGGTTTCTTTGTCTCCGGGCTTGCGGGGACGCCGCACCGGGCGGCGCTGTATCTGGGTATCATCGGCGGTGCGCGCGCGGTGCCCGTGATCTTGCTCTCGCCGGTAGCCGGAGTCGTCGCGGATTCGTTCCCGCGGCGTCGCGTCTTGCTCGCTACGAACGTCGTCATGTCGCTAGCCGCGCTCGCGCTCGCGCTGCTCGCAACCTTCGGGCGGCTGGAACTGATCGGCCTGGTGATCATTTCTGCGCTCAACGCGGCGGCAACCGCGTTCGATTCACCGGTCCGTCAGAGTTGGGTGCCGCTTCTCGTCGATAAGCCGTACGTCGGGAATGCCATCGGCCTCCAGTCGATTGCGTTCAATGCGCCCGCCGTTATCGGGCCGGCGATCGCGGGTTTACTTATCGTATGGGTCGGCGTGCAAGGATGTTTTTACGTCAACGCCGTCGCCACGCTCGCCGTCGTGGTTGCCGTCGCGATGATGGCGCCGTCGCCGCCGTCGGTCGTTCGTCGCGAGCCCATGCTGGCTTCGATTCGCTTCGGGCTCCGTTTTCTTATCGAGCACCCAATCCTCAAGTGGATCGTGGGCGTTTTTTTTATCACGGCGCTTTTCACGCGCCCCTATGGGCAACTGATTCCGGCGTTCATCGTCAACACGCTGCACGGCGATGCCCGCGCACTCGGCTGGGCCGTTGCGGCGGCCGGCGTCGGCGGATTTGGCGGCGGGCTCGTCACGGCGATTTTTGCCGGAGCGGAGCGGCGGTCGACGCAATGGATCCTAGCCGCCGTGCTGATGTCCAGCGGCGTCTTCGCGCTCTCGTTCGTCTGGTCGATATCGCTCGCCATGCCGATACTGTTTCTCATCGGACTCGGCACGCTCTCGTTTCTCGGCGCCTCGAATATTTTGATTCAGACGCTTTCGCCCGACGAAGTTCGCGGGCGGGCAATTTCGGTTTACACCATGATCGCGCTCGGCGTCGTTCCCGGTGGTTCCCTCGTCGTGGGAGCGATCGCATCGGTCATTGGATTGCATCTCGCATTCGCGCTTGCCGGGGGCCTGTGTCTGGCAATCACAATCGTCGTTTACGCGCTAAAACCCATAATCCGCACCGTTTAATCGACGCCGGGGGAAAAAAAAGCGAGCCGCTGTCGCGACTCGCAAAGGCACAAAAAATGCCGGGAAAGCTATGCAGCTTTCTTCCGGCTCGATGCCTTGCGCGTGGACTTGCGGCGCGTCGTTTTACGTGCAGCTGCCTTACGCGTGGTCTTGCGCGCGCCCGCTTTACGCGTGGCTTTCTTGCGCGTCGCCTTCTTGCGAGTGGCCTTCTTACGGGTCGCCTTCTTGCGAGTTCCCGCCGCCTTGCGCGTAGCTTTCTTGCGCGTCGCCTTCTTGCGGGTGGCTTTTTTACGGGTCGCCTTCTTGCGAGTTCCCGCCGCCTTGCGCGTCGTCTTGCGTGCTGCCGTCTTACGTTTCGGAGCAGCTTTTCGTGCAGCGCGTTTCGGCGCCGCTTTCTTCGTTCGTTTGACTGCCATGTGCGTGGAGTCATCCTTTCTCTAGCTGCCATCGCAGCCAGGGTTGTTGCCTACCTTATACAGTATTACGCTCGTCAATGCAAGTTTTCGGCAATGTGATGGAGCGCGAACAATGCGCGTAGCGAACGATGATGCGCGAATCGACGTGCGCGTTGACGGCGAAACCGGCGACGCAATCGTCTTGCTTGCGGGTCTCATGTTGACGCGAGAAGTCTGGGACGCGCAAGCGAAAATGCTCTCCGCGAAGTACCGGGTGATTCGTCCCGACCTGCGCGGAGTCGGCGCGACAAACGTGCCGGATGGCCCGTATCTTATGGAAACTTTTGCGAGCGACGTGGCGGCCGTCTTGGATTCGCTAGGCATAGAACGCGCCGCAATCGCGGGCCATTCACTGGGCGGCTATGTTGCAATCGCGTTCGCTCGGATGTACCTCGAGCGGCTCTCGCGCCTCGCGCTCGTGTGTAGCCGCATCGACGCCGACACGCCGGAATTGTCAAAAATTCGTTACGGTCTTGCGGAGCGCGTCGAGTCGGAGCGCTCGCCGATGCCGGCGGTGGAGTGGTACTTCCCGAAAATGCTCGCTTCGACGTGCTACGAAGGCGCGTCGGCACCGGCACAAACGTTGGCCGGAATGATGAAGGCAGCCGACTACCGAGGCGCAGCCGCGACCTTGCGCGGCATGGCGCTGCGGGATCCCGGTACCGATATCGCGGCCGATGTATCAGCGCCGGTCTTGGTCGTTGCGGGCGGTTTGGATCGCTCGGTCCCGTTCGAAAACGCACGCGCGACGGCGGCGGCGTTCCCGAATTCTCGCCTTGAGGTTCTAGAAGAGAGCGGTCACGTTCCGATGCTCGAAGAGCCCGGGCGCTTGGGAACTCTGCTCGAAGCGTGGATGGTCCGTTAGAACGGCCGGCTCCAGGGAATTACGGGAACGCCCGAGCGTCCCCGAAGGCGGTTATAGATGAAGAGGCCACCGAGCACCACGGCGGCGACGATGGCCGCGATAATGGCTATCTTGAGGACGAAGGCGGCGACGACCAGCGCGATGATGGCGACCGCGACGATAGCGCTGATTCGTAGGAAGGCTGAGAGGAGCGGGTTCATCTTGGGACCTCATTGGGCGGCTGGACTTCTCATACGAACCTACCGATAGAGTGATGGGAGGTTTCATTTTTATATGGATCTTGGCAGCGTAGCCACCAGCCTCGTCGGCGCGAGCGTCAGCAACTCGCTAAACGTCGACGTCTTGAAGGCGGTCCAAAACCTGGAGAAAACGCAGGCCTCGATGCTTGCCGCATCGATCGGCCTCGGCGCCCACGTTGACGCCTACGCGTAAAAGACGGAGCGCGATTCGGCCGCGTTGAAATCCGGTCGTCAATGATGAAATTCGTTTCTGCGTGTGCGATCGGGGTTTCGTTCGCCGCGTGCCTCCCGTTTAGCGCGGCCGCCGACCCGACGCCGCCGCCGCCGATGCGCCACCTCGTCTACGATTTTACCTACGGCACGTCGACCGATCTCGAAATTCATACCTCGGGAGTCGGGAGCAACGGGACCAATACGATGAACGGCGGCACAACAACGACCAACACTGCCGGCGGCGATCAAGACAAGGGCACGATCACGGTCGACGTGATTAGCGAGCGTACCGACGGCGGCCTCATCGTAATGGTCAGCGAACAGGCGCAGCGCGACCGTACCGCATATCCC
>JBDTFK010000319.1:0-5353 GCA_039937995.1 Vulcanimicrobiaceae bacterium
AAACGGCTGGGCGATTGCGGGCGACTACATGTCCGCGGCTTCGTTCTTAGGCATTACCGGACTCATCGCGTTCTACGGCTTCGACGGCTTCCTCTATTCCGTCGGGTGGCTCGTTGCCTACCTCACCGTGCTGTTTCTGGTCGCGGAACCGCTGCGCAACGCGGGGAAATACACGCTCGTCGACGTGATCGCGTTTCGCTTGCGCGGCCGCGGCGTGCGCGCGATTGCGGCCGTATCTACGCTCGCGATCACCCTCATTTACATGATCGCTCAGATGGTCGGCGCGGGCTCGCTCGTAAATTTGCTCTTGCAGCGGATCGATCAGACCTACGCCATCGTCGTCGTGGGCCTTTTGATGATCATCTATGTGCTCTTCGGCGGCATGCTTGCAACGACGTGGGTGCAGATCATAAAAGCCGGACTCTTGGTTATCGCTTCACTGGTCCTCAGTTTTTTGGTGTTGATTCATTTCGACTTTTCGCTCGGGCATTTCCTCGATGCGGCAACGCGCGCAACGGCCGGCGGAACGACGGTGAACCTGTTGCAGCCCGGCTTACTCTTTCACGGGCGCCTCGGCGCGTTCGACAGCATTTCGCTCGGCCTCGCACTCGTTTTAGGGACGGCCGGGTTACCGCACATCCTTATGCGGTTTTTCACCGTTCCAACCGCGCGCGCGGCGAGGACGTCCGTTGGATGGGCGATGGCACTCATCGGCATCTTTTACCTGATGACGTCGTTCCTGGGCCTCGGCGCGGCGACGATCGTCGGGCAGCACGACATCGGAAAGCAGATGCGCGACACCGAGGCCATCCGGTATATCGCGACCCATACCGCAAAGGCGCGCGAGCTCAATAATGAACTCGCGCACAACGGCTATATCGTCCCGGTCCAAAACAGCAATCTCGCCGCGCCGTTGCTTGCCGGCAAACTCGGTGGCCCGCTTCTCACTGCCTTCGTTGCGGCGGTTGCGTTTGCGACGATTCTCGCCGTCGTCGCGGGGTTGACGATCGCGGCATCGTCGGCATTCGCGCATGATATCTGGTGGACGCTCGTACGAAACGGCACGGGCGACGAGAAAGAATACGTGTTCGTCGCGCGCTGCACCGCACTCGTGGTAGGCTTTCTCTCGATTTTCCTTTCGGTGCAGTTTCGTTCCGCCAACGTCGCATATCTCGTAGGGCTCGCGTTCGCGGTCGCGGCCAGCGCCAACGTCCCGGTCCTTCTACTCGCACTTCTATGGAAACGTTTTTCCCGCCTCGGCGCAATTTGCGGCATGCTGACCGGCCTCGTTTCGTCGCTTGCGCTGATCGCGCTGAGTCCCGAAGGCATGCACGAACACGCAATGTTCCCTCTCCACAACCCCGGCATCGTTTCGATCCCGCTCGGGTTCCTCGGCGCAATCGCCGGCACGCTGCTCGCGCGCGACAAAGAGTCCGAAGACATGTTCGAGCAACTGCAAGTGCGCGCGAATACGGGAATCGGCGCCGAAATATAGTAGGGCGTTGAAAAACCGCGCTAAGGGAAGCCTTACTGCGGTTTGATTGCCGTGTGGTCTGTTATTTGTAAGCCGTTCGCGCCGCTGCGCACCGTGAACGTTTCGAAATATTCACCGCTCGCCGTTTGGACGTCGGCCGATACATTGAAGCTTCCATCGCTGTTTTTGGTCGAGCCGATCGACGTGATTTTCGCATCCGCAGTCATAAACTTTTCGCTCGGAAGGCCGCTCGCGAGATAGCTCGCGGCGCTCGATTCATCACCGCGCGCAAGCGCGGTCAGATAGCCGTGAACGACGCCGGAGGCATCATTTGGCGAGATGTTCGGGCCACCCGCCCGATCGAGCACGGGAGGCGTCGTCGTTTCCAGGACTTTGGGCGGTGATTTTTCCGCCGTTATCGCAGGCTGCGGCGTTATGATAATGACCGACGGCGGCGCGGTGGGCGTTTGGCTCGGCTTGACTTGCGCGCTCGCACTTGCGCTCGTTTTCGGTTCCGCGCTCGGCGTTACGCTCGCGGTCGGCGACGGCACGCGCGACGGCGTTTGCCGCGCCCGCGGAGTTGAAAACGGCGTCACTGCTGCGAGCGGCGCGCCGGTTGTAACCGGAGTCACGGCGGGCGCCGGCGACATTCCGGCCGAGGCAGTCCCGTCGTTTTTCTGTGAGAAATGCGCGATCAGGCCGCCGAGTAACAGTCCGGCAAAAATCACGACCAGAATGAGTGGAAAGATCGGAATGCCGCCACCGCCCGGCGGCTCTTCGGGCGCGACGCGTCGCCGGCGGGGGTACTCGTTCACGTAACCTGCAGTCGTTCGGAAATTGCGTCGGTAAGCGCTTTGGGCAGTTCGGCAACGTGCGGGCCGTGCTCTTGTGCAAACACGATCAGCGCTTCCTTTAGGAGCGCCGTATTCTCACTAGCGTATGCGACCAGAGCGCGGATCGATTCACGGTCTCCGTCCTCGATGCGCTCGAGTTGCGCGTGCGAACCCTCCGCGACGTCGTCGGAAGATTCGCCGCGTTCCCGGAAAGCATCGAAAATTGACGCGACGAGCGCGCGCAACGCAGCGAGGGGCATTGTGCCGACGCCGTCTTGCACGAGCAAGGCCAGCTTGGCCTCGTCCATTTTCGCGACGTGCTTTTCAACGGCATCAACCAGCGTTTGCGCCGGCACATTCCCGAAGAGGGACATCGCCTCTACGGTACTCCCCTTCGGCAGGCGGCTCCTCGGAATAGGGCAAAAAGAAGCCGAGTGATCCGCGTTCGCGTTCCGCTCGATCTCCATGCCGTAGCCTTGGGCGATTCGGTTGCCTTCGCACTAGCCACGCCGCTACGCATACGGCAACTCGTCGCGCTCGCGGTGCGAGAAGCAATCGGCGCGCGAGCCCCACACGATAAGTTTACGCGAAGCATGGTTCGCACGCTCGCCGGCCTCGCGGCCGGGGATTTTAGCGTGGATGTCGACGGGCGCCATTTTACCGACGCCGAGGCCGTCGTCGTGTGCGAGGGCACGGTCGACGTACGTTTTTTTCTCCGTCACGGCGTGCGAGCCGGTCTCGAGTTCCGCCGGTAGCATCGCAAAATTTCGAATCCGCATCATTTCTCGCGCTCTTGTGGCGAGCGTGCGTTTTTATCTATGCTCGTTTCCCGCTGTATCTGTTGCTAACCGGCGCCGCGCTCGCCCTCGAAGCCGCGACGTATTTCATCTGGCGCAACGACGCAGCCCTCCAAATCGCTCTATCGCTCGTACCGCCGATCCTTACTGCCGCCGCATACGCAATCACCGGGCAAGACGCGGGTCTCGGATTCGAAGCTTTTTCGCGCACGGCCCGGCGCTTTTGGCTCGTTATTGCAATGGATTTTCTCACAACGACGATCGTCGCGCTCTCGTTCGTTTCGATCGGCGCCGGCGATGTGCTTACAGGCGTCCTGTTTCTCGCCGCGACGGTCAGCCTCGCCTATGCCGACGTCTATCTCGTGCTCCACGACGAGCCCGACGGACTCTTCTTCATTCGATCGGTGGGGCGAAGTACGGTCGTCGCTTGGCACGGGCTTGAAATCATTGGGCGGACCATCTCGCTCGTCGCGCTACAACTTCTACCGGTTCTCCTATCTGCGCAGCTTCAAATCCGCCTGGTGGCGCAACACGTTCCGTTTGCGTCGTTTTGGTCGGCTGCTCCATTGGGTACCATCATGGTGCCGGTGGTTTCGGTGCTCACGGCGCTCGTGTACCTCGATGCGACCGGGCATGAGACCAAACTCACTTGCGGCGAGTGATAGTGTAGGAGGAGATGTCGCCCCGGCTTCAACGCGTGATGCTCCTTGCCGCCTTTGCTTTGATTGCGGCCTCTTCCGGAACGTCCGAGCAAAAGTACGACGTTTCCGGGAACGATTCGTTCCGGATCGGCACGATGATGCCCACGACGTCGATTGCGTACATCGGAACGCAGCGTCTTACGATCGACCGCAACGGCCCCGCACGCCGCTACACCGCCGAGGCGACGTACCGGCGCAGCGACGACTCGGGCAAGGCCGTCGTCCACGCTCGTTTCGTGCAAGAGCTCAATCGAGCCGGCGATTTTGAAGACCGAAGTGACGGCGATCCCGATTTTTTAACGATCCTCAATCAACCCTTTGCAATTCAACTCGATCCGACGACGATGCACGATCTGCGGACGATGCACGGATCGATTCCTTTCCAAGCCCAATCCCCGTTCGGCGGCGCGACGCTTCGCGGGTTTTTGCGCCCCGAGCGCGCGGGACGCGTGAGTGGCCAAGACGTCGTCGGCGTGCGATTCGAAGCCCGGGGACCGATGAGCGGGCCGATGCCGCAACATCCCGAAGCGTCGATTGCCGGAACCATCATCATGGACGGCACCGCGTACTATGCAACGCATAGCGCGCTCTTGCTCGCCCTCAACGCGACGCTCTCGATCAGCGGGAGCCTCATCGACCGCAGCGATGAGGTCCCCGTAAAAATCGTGTACAAGCGGTCGATTCGCGCGAACGACGCAGCGGAAAACTGGAGTGCGGCTCTACACCGCGCCGACTAGCTGAACTTCCAAGGGATGCAAAAACGGCATTTCACTCAGTTGCGTAAGCGGGGTGAAAGCAAGATGGCTTTGGTGGCAATCGATGAGCATCTCGATTCCGCGTTTCACGGACCCCGTTTCTTCGGTGTACTTTGAAAGTTTCTTCGTAAAGTAGCCATGCGGGTCGTGCAATACCTTCGCGTAGTACGGGTCGCCGGTTAAGCCGTTGACGCTGATGCCTTCTTTTGGAACGAGCCAAACGAACCACGGATCTTGACTCTTGCGATAACCGATGAGTAAGAGGGGAACCGCTCGCGCCGAATCTAAGTCCGGCAAAAAACTGCACATCGTATACGCATCGAATGAAATCTCCGTCGGTTCGATGACTTGGTGCATACCTACCTCACATCATTTGTGCCGGGAAAACAAAAACCGCCGAATCGCATTTCGCGAAAGTCGGCGGTTTTGCAGATGGTGCGTCGGCACAGCGTGTACCATGCGTGGAGTGTTCTCCTCGCGCCCGAAGGAGCCCCTTCCGACCCGCTGCCGCCGAAATCGCGCTTCCTAACACGGATTTTTCGGCGAACACCGTGAAACCCGGAAGCACCCGGCTGCGGTCTTAACCTCCTGTATGAGCGCGATCGCACCGTCACCCTTTGTGGGAGAATACGTGCCACGAGCAGTTCAGCCGCCGGTCCCTCCGTCCGATCGGACGCCGGGCAAGCCGGTGCCGAACGTCGAGACTTTCGACCGGATCGTCGACGACTACCAACGGCGGCTCTACGGATTTGCTTTGCGGATGACGGGCAATCGAGAAGACGCAGAGGAAATC
>JBDTFK010000320.1:0-5813 GCA_039937995.1 Vulcanimicrobiaceae bacterium
TTCGAATCCACTGTTGTCGCGATCGCGACCGCCACGATAATTCATTAGAAGTTCAGTCCCGCTTCTCGCGCAGCATCGGCCAATGCTTGCACGCGTCCGTGATATTTGTAGCCGCCGCGATCGAACACGACGTTGGTGATGCCGGCAGCCTTCGCCTTGGCGGCAACAGCCGATCCAACGGCTTTGGCTGCGTCGATGTTGGTCTTAGACTCCAGAGAATCGGCGACCGACTTGTCCCGCGTGGATGCGGAAACGAGCGTGTGGCCCAAACCGTCGTCCACGACCGTTGCGTAGATATGGTGCAGCGTGCGGCGCACCATCAGGCGCGGAGCCGTAGCCGTGCCCGCAACCTTCTTGCGCAGGCGAACGTGACGCGAACGGCGACCATCCGCTCTTGAAATTCGCGCCATTATTTCTTACCTGCCTTTCCGGCCTTACCGGCTTTCTTGCGAACGACTTCGCCTTCGTAACGAATCCCTTTGCCCTTGTAAGGCTCCGGCGGACGCAAGCCGCGAATCTTTGCGGCGATGTGACCGACCTGTTGCTTATCGATTCCATCGACGTGAATTTTATTCGTGCCTTCGACCGAGAGCGAGATGCCCTTCGGTGCTTCGAACACGACCGGATGCGAATAGCCCAGAGTCAGGTTCAGGTTCTCGCCCGCCTTGGCGGCGCGATAACCGACGCCTTGAATCTCGAGGCTCTTGCGAAACCCTTTGCTAACGCCTTCAACCATGTTGGCGATTAGGGTGCGGGTAAGACCGTGCGCCGCGCGATGCGGTTTCGCATCGCCCTTGCGCTCGACGAGCACTTTGCCGTCTTCGATTTTTACGTTGATGACCTGCGAAAGAATGTGCTGATGCAATTCCCCCTTAGGGCCCTTGACGGCAACTTCGCCCTCGCCAAGCGTGACGTTCACGCCGCTCGGAACGGTGACGGGTAGTTTACCAATACGAGACATAAAATTCTTCCCTTGTCATCCTACAACTTCAACGACGGGCTACCACACGTACGCCAGGACTTCACCGCCGACGCCGAGCTTTTTCGCCCGTTTGCCCGACATGATGCCCTGCGACGTTGAAATAATGACCAGACCTAAGCCTCCCAGAACGCGAGGAATTTCGGTCTTGCCCGTGTAGACGCGCAAGCCGGGTCGCGAAATGCGGCGGAGGCCGGTGATGACCTTCTCTTTTTCGGGCCCGTACTTGAGTTTGATTCGAAGCGTGCCTTGCGGCCCTTCGTTCAAGCGATCGACTTCCTCGATGAAGCCTTCGTCTTTGAGGATTCGCGAGATCGCGTGCTTTACGCGCGAAGCCGGAACGTCGACCGTTTTATGGTTAGCGGTGTTCGCGTTGCGGATACGCGTGAGCAAATCGGCGACGGGATCGGTTGTAGCAGCCATTATTTCTCCCTTACCACGACGCCTTAGTTACGCCGGGAACGACGCCTTTGTGCGCGTTCTCGCGGAAGCAAATGCGGCACATGGCGAATTTACGGAGATAGCCGCGCGGGCGTCCGCAGAGCCTGCAGCGGTTGTACCCGCGCACGCCGAACTTGGGCGTGCGGTTCGCCTTAACGATCATGCTCGTTTTTGCCATACTATGCGTTCCTCATGAGTCCGGCGCCCGACGAAGTGCCCTTTTGAATCGGAAGTCCCATTGCCGAGAGAAATTCCGCGGCTTCTTCGTCCGATTTCGCCGTCGTGACGATGGTGATGTCCATGCCGCGCGCCTTGTCGACCTTATCGAAGTTGATCTCCGGGAAGACGAGCTGCTCGCGCAGGCCGAGATTGTAGTTACCGCGCCCATCAAACGATTTGGCGGGAAGCCCGCGGAAGTCGCGGATGCGCGGTAATACGATGTTAAAGAGTTTATCGAGGAACACGTACATCCGTTCGCCGCGAAGGGTGACCTTCGCGCCGATGTTCATGCCCTCGCGCAGCTTAAACGCTGCGATCGATTTCTTCGCCTTGGTGATGACCGGTTTTTGACCGGTGATCGCCACGAGCTCGGCCACCGCTGCATCGAGGGCTTTGGAGTTTGTGATCGCCTCGCCGACCGACATGTTAACGACGACCTTTTCCAATTTCGGAATTTGGTTGGTGTTGCCGTACGTGAATTTGTCCTGCAGTTGCTTGCGGACGGACCCTTCGTACTTCTCTCTCAAGCGGTTCGTCATCGCTTATGCTCCCTTTCCCGAGTCGCGCGCCGGCTCGCCGCACTTGACGCACACGCGGTGGGCGATGCCGTCGGCGGTCCGCCCGCGGCGCAGACGCGTCGGGGTCTTACATTTTTCGCACACGTACTGAAGCGCCGAAGTCGGCAACGGGGCTTCCTTTTCGATGAT
Source organism: Vulcanimicrobiaceae bacterium (assembly GCA_039937995.1). Classification (GTDB taxonomy): domain Bacteria; phylum Vulcanimicrobiota; class Vulcanimicrobiia; order Vulcanimicrobiales; family Vulcanimicrobiaceae; genus JALYTY01. The sequence continues at coordinate 2,347 of JBDTFK010000320.1, forward strand.
GCCGCCGGTCTGCTGGGAGCTCATCGCGCCGCTTTCCTGACCTTGCTTCGTGTGGCGTTTTACGATGTTGAGGCCTTCGACCGTCGCCTTTCCGGCGGCCGGGAATACGGCCTTGACGACGCCGCGCTTGCCTTTTTCTTTACCGCGGCGAATGAGGACGGTATCGCCTTTAACGATTTGCGACATGGTTAGAGTACCTCCGGAGCGAGCGAGGCAATCTTCAAGAACCCGCGGTCGCGCAGTTCGCGCATGACCGGTCCGAAGACGCGCGTCCCGCGCGGATCGAGGTTGTCCTTCTCGCCTTTAATGATGACGCACGCGTTGTCGTCGCAGCGCACGACCGACCCGTCGGTACGGCGGATCGGGGCGGACGTGCGAACGATCACTGCTTTCACGACTTGCCCTTTTTTGACGGCCGCGCCCGGGATCGCGCTCTTCACCGTGCCGACGACGATGTCGCCGACATGTGCGTAGTTATGCCGGCTTCCACCGCTGACGTGGATAACCAGCAGTTCGCGAGCGCCTGAATTGTCTGCGACTTTGAGTCGTGTTTCTTGTTGAATCATGATCTTACTTCGCTCGCTCGACGATCTCGAGCAAGCGCCAACGCTTGTCGCGCGAAAGCGGGCGGCATTCGGTAATCCGCACGATGTCGCCGATCTTCGCGGTGTTCTCCTCGTCGTGTGCCTTGAATCGCGTAGACTTGCGGACGATTTTTCCGTAGGTCGGATGCGGCACGCGCGTTTCGGTTACAACGACGATCGTCTTGTCCATCTTATTGGACGCGACGCGCCCCTGCTTCACGCGGCGCGAGTGCCGGCCTCCGGTTTCGCTCTCTCCGGCGCCCGGGGTGAGAGGGTCGGTGTTATGCTGCTCCATGCTGCTCCTCGGCCATCCGCTTTTCGGAAATGATAGTTTGAATCTGCGCGTAGTTGCGGCGCATCTCTTTGATCTTGCTGAAATCCGTGAGATGCCCGGTCCGCAATGCAAAGCGTAGATTGAACAGCTCGGACTTGGTGTCGCGCGCCTTCTGTTGCAATTCCGCAACGGAAAGTCCACGCAGTTCGTTTACGTCGGGCCGCTTCATACCGTAGCCTCCTCGCGCGAAATAACCTTCGTACCGATCGGCAGTTTTGCAGCCGCAAGACGCAACGCTTCCTTCGCAACGTCGGCAGTTACGCCGGAAAGTTCGAAGAGTACGCGTCCCGGGCGCACGACCGCGACCCAGAACTCCGGATTACCTTTGCCGGCGCCCATGCGAACCTCCGCGGGTTTCTTGGTGACCGGTTTGTCCGGAAACACCTTGATCCACACTTTGCCGCCGCGCTTGATATGGCGCGTCAGCGCAATACGCGCTGCTTCGATCTGGCGGTTCGTCATCCAGCACGGTTCCATCGCTTGCAAGCCGTACTCACCGAACGTGAGCGTGCTGCCGCGAATCGCGCGGCCGGTCATGCGGCCACGCTGTTGTTTGCGCCACTTAACTCGTTTTGGCGTTAGCATTTATTCCGCACTCCCCTCGCTCGGCGCGGGCATTTCAACCGCCGGAGCGTCGTTTCTTTCTGCCGGAACATCGGGTGTTTGCGCAACCGGAGCGCTCTGCGCTTCAGCCACCGGAGCGCTCTGCGCTTCAGCCACCGGAGCGTCGTGCGCTTGCGCTGCAGGAGCGGTAAGGCCTTCGGAAACAGGAACGCTCGGCGTTTCCACCATGGGAACGTTGACCGTGTCGACCATCGGAAGATTTTCCGTATAAACGGCAGGCACGCTTGCGGGCGGCGCGACATCCGGAGCCTGCTCGGCCGGCGCGACGGCGAAATCCGCTTGCGGCCGCGAGCCGACGACGTTGCCGCCGCGTCCTCGTCCGCCGCGACCACCGCGATTGCGCTGATCGCGGAATCCGCCCCCCGGAGCGCCTTGGCGCTCGTTACGATCGATCGTATTGGTGTTGCGTTGTTGATCCGGCAGCACTTCTCCGCGATAAATCCAGACTTTGACGCCGATGCGTCCGTACGTCGTGAACGCCTCAACGTGAGCGTAGTCGATATCCGCGCGCAGCGTATGCAACGGCACCTTGCCGTCGGCGTTGCGCTCGGTACGCGCGATTTCCGCGCCGCCGAGGCGGCCGGAAACTTGCACCTTCACGCCCCGAGCGCCGGCCTTCATGGTGCGCATGATGGACTGCTTCATGGCACGGCGGAACGCAATGCGTTTCTCGAGCTGGTCGACGATGTTCTGGCCGACGAGACGCGCATCCAGCTCCGGATGCTTGATTTCCATCACGTTGACTTGCACGTTCTTGCCGGTAAGTTTTTCGAGATTCTTGCGGATCTCTTCGATGCCGACGCCGCGCTTGCCGATAATGATGCCCGGCTTCGCGGTGTTGACGATAACGCGAGCTTGATTGGCGCGACGTTCGATTTCGATCTTGCTGATCGCCGCCGAACGCATCCACTTGTTGAAAAACGTGCGGATGGCGACGTCTTCATGCAGCCAATCGATGTAATGCTTTTTCTCGAACCAACGGCTGTCCCACGTGCGCGTGATGCCCAAACGCAGGCCGACCGGATGAATCTTCTGACCCATATAATTCCTTTTTTAACCCCGAGCCGCTCGAGGGGCCGCAGTTCCCGCGGCAGCAGTACGTTTGGTGCGCTTCTTGGTTTGTGCCGCCGCCGTTTCCGGCGTGGAGGGTACGCGCCGCGTGACGCGCTTAACCGAGACCGACGCTCCGGGACGCGATTTGCGTTTTTTCTGCGGCGGCTCTTCACTCACAACGACGGTTACGTGCGAAAGCCGCTTGCGCTTGAAGTACGCGCGCCCTTGAGCCCGCGGGTCCAGGCGTTTGGTGAACCGGCCACCGGGACCGCCGTCGACGGTGATCCGCGCGATGTACAAATCGTCGGTATTCATATCGTGGTTGTTGCCGGCATTTGCAACGGCGCTGCGAACGAGTTTTTCAATCGGTTCCGACGCGAATACCCCGGCGAATTGCAACATCACGAGCGCTTCGCTGACGCGCTTACCACGAATGGCATCGGCGACGCGACGAAGCTTGCGCGGACCCATCCGCACGAATTTGAGATGCGCGACCGCCTGCTGACTTTTTTCCGTTTGCGTATCCGCCATTATTTCACACTCGCCTTGTCGCCACCATGGCCGCGGAAGCTGCGCGTGGGCGCGAACTCGCCGAGCTTATGCCCGACCATGTTTTCGGTAACGTAGACAGGAACGTGTGCGCGGCCGTTGTGGACGCCGATCGTATGACCGACCATCGACGGAACGATAACCGACGCGCGGCTCCAGGTTTTAATAACGCGCTTTTCACGCGTCTCATTCATCTTCTCGACTTTTTTGAGAAGGTGGTCCGCGACGAACGGACCTTTTTTGAGACTACGACCCATTACTTAGAACCCCGTTTACGAACGATCATCTTGGACGTGCGCTTGTTGCGGCGCGTCTTCTTACCC
>JBDTFK010000321.1:0-5489 GCA_039937995.1 Vulcanimicrobiaceae bacterium
CGTTTCGCCGTTTGACGTCAACGCATCGGCGGACAAGACGCTCTGCACCGACACATCGGTGCGATTCGGTGCGACGGCCACGACGTACGCGACGAGCGGCCCGGCTTCGGTGACTAAATCGTACTCGGCGGAGGTTACTCCGGGCGCGATAACTTCGATCGTGGGCGCTTGAGCGAGAACGCGCGGAAACGGCGCCGGAGGGTTAAGATGCGCGGGCAGCTCACCTGCGCGCGCGATGCCCGTCACCGACACGAGGGCCAACGCGAGGCTGATTCCGATCTTCACCCTGCTAGGGTACGACGCGCCGGCCGGGGTGCCATACCGCTACGGCAAGCGGATAGCCGCCGGTCGCAAACGGCGCGCCGCGAAGGCGGCGGAGCGTCCGCGTGTCGATGACGTCGATGCGGTCGGCTTGCGCGCAGGGGACGTAAAGGCGATGGGCCGAGAGATCGACTGTGGGTTTCCAAGGCGTGCGGCACGTCTTGAGCGCAGCGTGCTCGGCGCGCAGCGTGCGTTGATTTAGCACGTAGATGTCGTCGTCGCGTTCGTCGGTTACGAAGAGAGCGCCGCGCGATCCGTCGACCGCGGCGCCGACCGGAAATGCAAGCGCCGCGCTACGCGCGATCGCATGCGGAACGTCTCCCGAAACGTCGAACGTAACCACACGACCCGCAGCGGCAAATAGCGACGTGACGCTTTGATTCGAAACGACGAAGAGGCGCGTAGCGTCGTCGGAGAGCGCGACGGAGAACGCGCGATCGATTGCGTGGAATCGCCGAATCTCCGACATGGTGTTTGCGTCGACGACGGAAACGGTTCCATCGTTGGTGTTCGCGACGTAAACGCGATGCCGTTGCTCGTCGATTGCGAGTCCCTCGCTCGTAAGGCCAAGCACGCGCCGCGTCACGCTTCCGTCCGGTAAAATGCGCGTCAACGCGCCCGATCCCGAAACGTCGCGATCGGTAACAAAAAGCGCGTGTGACGACGAATCGAAGGCGGCTTCGTCCGCCAACGTAACGCCCGCAACGGTGCGGACGCGCCAGGGGTTCATTTGCGCCAGCGTCAGCGTATCGCCCGACGTATTTCCGGCTGCGATCCTTCCGTCGATGTCCAGCGCGACGTCCGTGGGCGCTCCACCGATGCCGAGCACCGCCGTCGCGGCGAACGGTGCGGTGGCGTCGTGCAACACCACGCCGTCGTCGTAGGCGGCTACGGCAACGAACGCGCGCGAGGCATCCGGCGGTGCCGCAATCCGGAAACGATGCATCGCGAGTGCGTTTCCCCCGGCCGCGACGACCGTGGCGGAGCCGGCGTCCGGCAACTCGGAGATGCGTAGCGCGCTTCCGGCGATCGAACCCGGGCCAACGACGTCAAGCGAATAGGGCCGATCGATGCCATCAATCTGTAGTGCAACTTCGCTTCCGGGCAAATACGGGAGAACGCTTGCAGCAATGCGCGCGCTTGCCATGGCTGGGACGCGGTGATGCGCCACGGCTCCGACGTCGAGAACGAGCATGCACGCGATCGCCACTCGAATGAGGCGGAGTTCACGATACCGCATGCGGAAAATCCCATCCCAAAATAGAGCCTTGCTTGAGGGTAGCGAGCGAGCCGGTCTCTTCGTGATTCGCGGTTTTGCGCAATTCTTCAAGATCGCTTCAGCGATTCGATCCGTTCGATCCCAATCGCGACGTCGGTCCCGGGCGCAACCGTCGTTTCCGACGTTCGCCGGGCATCGAGCGAAAAACCGGCGATCGCGTAGTCGTCGAACGTGCCTGCTACGATCGTTCCGTCGGGGTCGACGGCATAAGCACGCCGGTTCGCGCGGTCGAAAACGATGACGTAGATGCGCAATTCGAGCGCTCTCGCGCGAGCGAGTTTCTCCAACCACGGATGGCTTTGCTTCGCGTCGAGCAATACGATTCGCGCGCCGGCCCTGCGCGCTCGCAGGAGCGCTTCGGGATCGAACGCGCGCTCCGCAGAGGTCGAAATCGTCGGAGACACGTCGTTCAGGCGATCGATTCCCCGCGAGCCGTCGGGCGCAAGCGCGACTTCCGCGTCGAGGATCGCGAGGCGCGCGTCGATGTCTGAAGGGAGTGGGTCGATACTTATCGCTACGCGGATGGAGCGCGCGGTACCGCTCTCGCTCACGCCAATCAAATCCGGCGGCTCGCAGCGAAAGGGGTTGGGACGAACCAGTTGCACCGATGCGTGAATGAGGCCCTCGCCTCGGTCGCCGGCCATCGCGAGTTCCGTGCCGTCGGATGCGATGATTTGCGATTTCCCACAATACGCAACCATGCCGCGTTCTACGCCGCTTTTGTTGGCCGCAACCAGAATCACGTTATTTTCAAACGCCCGAACTCTTCCGAGCAAATCGGCTTGCACGTTTTCGAGTGATGAAGGATCGCGGCCGCTCGTGACCCACGCGGTAGGCATCACGAGAATCTCGGCGCCTCCGTCCACGAGTGCGCGTGCGATTGCGGGCATTCGGCCGTCGGCGCAAATCAGGAGACCCAGATTCCCGATTGACGTACGCACCGGCGCCAGGCTTTCCGCCGGGGCAAACCACTTCCGGTCGAAATGCCACAGGAACGCTTTATCCGCCGTACCCGCAAGCGAGCCGTCCCGGTCGATGGCGACTGCACTGTTGTAGAGCACGCCGTCACGGCGTAACGCGATGCCGACGACGATCGTGCATGCAGCATCGCGCGCAATGTCCCTCAACGCGCGCAGCGCCGATTGAACCGCGCCGTCGTCGATTGCGGAGTCGCCGAGAACGTAGGCCGGAAACGTTGCCTCAGGGAGTACGAGGAGATCGCACGAAGCCGCTGCTCGAGCGACTGCGGTCAATATGCGTTCGCGGTGCGTCGCAAAAGCGTCGCGATCGTGAGCGGCGAGTTGTAGTGCCGAAATACGCAGCGTGCGCGCCATTTGTAACGGGACATACGAACGCAGCGCGAATAGTCCTCGAAAGGAGAAAAAACAGCACGTGAAACGTACGTTACTGACATTTTGTGCGCTGCTTGCCGGAAGCGCAACCGGCATCGCGGCCGCGAACGCGGCCTCACCCAAGCCTATGCCGCCCAAGGACGCTTGCGCCTCCAAGACCGGTAAGTGGGCTCACGACCAGTGCGAGACATTCACGCATTCGGCTCCGGGTGACGAATATTTCGGGCGACTTAAGCTCAGCTACCTCGGCATCAACAATACCTTCCACGACGAAGCGATTCGCGCGGGAGCGTACACGACCGACTCAAACGTTATCAATAAGGTCAATTTTGCCGACGAAGCGTTGCGACAGTGGATGCAGAGATATCCGGGCGATCCGCAACTCGCGCGCAGCTTCTTTCTTGCAATCGAAGTGTATAAGAAGATCTACACGGAAGACGCGCAAGACAAAGCATGGCACTACATGCAACTGGAGGTCAGGCAATTTCCGACCACCTACTTTGGAAAGATCGTGAAGAAGAACGTCGCGATCGGATACACGAAGCACTACTTCGCAGCCGTCGAGATGTGCCCGACGCCGCTGCCCTCGGGAGCCCCGGTTCCTTCGACGACTCCGGTTGCCACCGCAACCCCGTCGCCCCGCCCGGGCGACGCGAAGATCGATATCATCATCCCTCCGTGCGTGAAGCCGACGCCGGTGCCGACGGCAACGCCCAGCCCGTCGCCAACGCCCAGCCCGTCGCCAACATCGAGCGTTTCGCCGGCCCCGGAACCGCTGCCGACGCCGTCAAGGGTGCCGGGTCCGACCGCGGAGCCCAGCGCCCTTCCATCGCCCGCGCCTAAAGGTACCCTGGTACCGGGGCCAACGGCCGAACCCAGCGTGCTGCCCTCGCCGACGCATCACCCGTAGCGATTCGGAAGCACATCACGAAATAAAAAGCCCCCGGCCGCGAGGCCGAGGGCTTTTTATTTTCGCTTCGTGCGAGCTTGCCCTTAGAACTTGATCCCGAGTCCGATGTATGGTCCGAACTGTGAACCATCCGCCGGAGCGTTGCTCCTGTTCTTCAAGCTGTCGCCCAGAACGCCGGCATCAACGAAGAGCGGGCTGCCCTGGAACGAGTAGGTGAGTCCGAACTGTGCCTTCAGGATATTGTAGCCCAGTTGGTAGCTCGTGCCGGAGTCGAGGGTTGGCGGCACTGAAGTCGGGACCGTGAAGTTGCCCTTCGCATTGCCGTAGTACCACACGCTGCCGTAGAGCGAGAACGGACGGTCGAGGTCCGGGAGCTTCTCGATACCGAAACCGATATTTGAGAGTCGCGGATAACCGGCGTTGTTCGCCTTCCAGATGTAGCCGATTCCGACGTAGATACGCGGATTTGCGACCTTGATGCCGAGGCGGCCGTCAAAGTCGTAGCTACGGACTTGGAATGCCGGGACCGAGGTCTGGAACTGGCCACCGATGGTGGTGACGTTACAGTTCGGATCGCCGACGTTTGCACAATTGTGCGGGTAGTTGAATTGACGGTAGTCGCCTTCGAGCATCCACGGCAGGTTGCCGAGGTTGAACTCGATCGCTCCGCGGATTGCATACGAGAATCCGCTACCGTTGTTGTTGTCCGACGTCGTGCCCGGATTGAACTCGTCGTACACCTTCGGTGAGAAGATGTAGTCGCCGACGATGAACTTATCCTGATACGGTGTGGCAACCGGCGCCGGGGTCGGCGTCGGAGCAACAGTCGGAGCTTCCGTCGGTGCTTCTGTCGGAGCCGGCGGCGGCGTCGGCGGCAGATAACGCACAACGACGACCTGCTTGTCGGGCACCCACTGGACGTAGGCTCCCATGCCTTCCGAGATAACACGGACCGGAACGAGTACGTGGCCTTGATACATCATCGGCGGGACATCCAGTGGACGCGATTCGCCGTTGATGATGACCTCCGGTTTACCGACCGTCACCTTGACGTCGGCTCCGGGTTTACTAACGTCCACCATCTTGCCGGCCGCGTCGTACGATACGGTCGCGCCCATCTGCTCGAACATCGAACGAAGCGGGATCAGAACCGTGCCGCCGCGCACGAGCGCAGCCAACACGCGACCCTGTTTCAGGACGTCGGGCTTAGCGTAGACATGGTGATCGTTGAAGAGAATCGGGATCTGGCCCGACGGCGGGGAACCGAAGTTCGCCGGCGGAGCCGCTGTCGTCGCGCCCGCTGCTTGCGCAATCGCGTTGGTTCCAATGTTTCCATGCGATGCGGAGGCGAGCGGAGCGGCGACGGCATTGAGTCCAAAACCGGCCGCTAACAGCGCGGTTAAGACTCCGGTGCTCAGTCGCTTCAATGTTTCCTCCTAGTTAGAATGAGACCTCAGCTTGCTCTGGTGGGCGCATCGCTGCACTATTGGACCCGTTCCCCCGCCCCTCGGGCATGAGGGCATAAGGGCCCCCCCAAAGACAATCCTTCTTAAAGTTCGTTCGGGAGCCCGTTTGCCCCCCCTGCAGTATCACCCAACTGCAATAAAAGGTTTCGTTTGCCGCTAAA
>JBDTFK010000322.1:0-4389 GCA_039937995.1 Vulcanimicrobiaceae bacterium
TTCCGCGCCAGTACCGTGGATTTGCGATGTAGCGGAGGCCCGCTCCGCGTTGCCAGGACGCAAACGTGTACGGACCGTCGCCTACTGTGGGAGCGGCGTTGAACGGGGCTTGCGCGAGCGGAACCTGGCGCGCGAGCACATGTTCGGGCAAGACAAATTGCGGCGCGGTGCCGTACGAAAAATACGTCGTTACGGCCGGCGCCCACGCGTGCTTGAGATGAAACACAATCGTGTGAACGTCGGGGGCGCGTGCGCCGTCGATGTCGTCGTAACCCTCGTGGGATCGCACCGGATTCTTGGGATCGAGTATTGCGCGTAGCGTAAAGAGCACATCCGCGCTTGTTACCGGCATTCCATCGCTCCAACGCACGTTCGGCCTAAGGCGATAGGTAATCGTCCGGCCGTCGGGCGAGAGGCCGCGGTTCGCGACCGTCGGCACTTCGCGAAGGAGTGCGGGGACGGTCCGGCCGTGCTCGTCCAGGTCGATGAACGGCTCGAACGACAGCCGCGCGACCTGTTGCTCGACCGACGCGGCGTCGGGGTGCAGGAAGAGCGGGTTGAGATTCGCTGGGTCGGCCGCGAGATCGAATCGCATCGCGTGATCCGCAGGCACGTCGCCTCCGCCGCCCCGGGAGCATGCCGCAAGCAAGGCAAGCGCAACGCCGATCAGAGCTCGCAATCCCATCTACGAACATCGGTTCGCTGGCGCGGCGCTAATCGCCCGTTGGGATTTATGGCTAAGGGGTTGCGCCGAATAAATTAAGGGTGGTATAGTCAATTCGCCGAACATTTTTCGGAGAAAGGCGACCCGCGGCGAACATGGTACTGCTAACGGACGAACTCGACGAACTTGATGTCCAGCTTTTGGAAGCGTTGCAACGCAATGCTCGCTCGACGTTTGCGGAGCTTGGCGCGGCCGTCGGACTCAAAGCGCCGGCCGTACACGACCGGGTTAAGCGCCTCGAAGCGCGCGGGCATATTCGCGGCTATTCCGCCCAACTCGACGGAAAAAGGCTAGGCCTGGAACTCGTGGCTTTCGTGAGCTGCTACACGACCCGCGACTGCAACTACGATCACTTTATTAAAAATTTGAGCGGCATGCCGGAAGTCTGCGAAGTGCATTCGGTTGCTGGGGAAGAGACCTTCATGTGCAAGGTCGTTACGCGCTCTACCCAACACCTCGACGATCTGCTCGCGCGCCTGAAATCGATGACCGGGATGGCTCGCACAAAAACAACTATCGTACTCACGACACCATTTGACCGCGGGGGAATCTCGATCTCTTCATGAGCGTGGCATTCGAGCGAACAATTCATCCTCTCGGTACGCATCGCGTACTCGAGCCGGCCGGCGCGATGCCGCAGACCGCGTGGAAGATCGACAATACGCCGATCGCATTCGAGAACGAAATTTTGTGCGACGTCGAGGTGTTGAATATCGACTCGGCGTCGTTCAAACAGATTTCCGACGTGTGCGGCGGCGATGCGGACAGGATTAAAGATCACGTACTCGGTATCGTAAAAGAACGCGGCAAGCAGCACAATCCGGTAACCGGCAGCGGCGGAATGTTCATCGGGTACGTCTTGAAAGTCGGCGAAAAACTTCGCGAACGCATCGATATCAAGGCGGGCAGCCGCATCGCGTCGCTCGTGTCGCTCACGTTGACGCCATTGCAAATTGAGGCGGTTACGCGCGTCGATGTAGCGACCGGCCGCATTTGGATTCGCGGAAAAGCCGTTCTGTTCGAGTCCGGTCTATGGGCAAAGCTCCCCGACGATTTCGACGAGAACGTCGCGCTCGCCGTGCTGGACGTTGCGGGCGCGCCGGCACAAGTAAAGCGCCTGTGCCGCCCCGGCCAAACCGTCGTGGTCGTGGGCGCCGACGGAAAAAGCGGCATGCTTTCGTGCGCACAGGCAAAGGCCCGAGTCGGCGAAACCGGCTGCGTCATCGGAGTATCGCCCTGGGGCGATACCCCCTCGGCACGCTTGCTGCGCGACGCAAATCTGGTCGACCACTTTATCGTCGCCGATGCGCGCGATGCGCTCGCCATAAGTGAAGCCGTGAAAGCGGTCTCGCCCGACCTTGCCGACGTCGTGATAAACTGCGTCAACGTTCCCAACACCGAACTCGGCTCGATCCTGTGCACGAAAGACGACGGGATCGTCTATTTCTTTTCGATGTCAACGTCGTTCACGGCCGCGGCGCTCGGCGCCGAAGGCGTGGGTAAAGACGTAACGATGATCGTCGGTAACGGATACGCCAAGGGCCACGCCGAGACTGCGCTGCAGACGCTGCGCGACAATCCACAAATCCGCGCGTACTTTGATGAAAAGTATGCGAGTACAGATTAAAAGGTGATCGACACAATGAACGAGATCAAGCACATCAAGCCGCCCGCACCGCCGGAGCAGTTTGAATATAAAAATCTCAAGCAAGGTAACTTTTGGAGCCACGTTCCCGCGTATAAGGATATCGATGAGGCGACCTTCCTCGATCACCTTTGGCAGCAAAAAAACGCGGTGAAAACAACGCAAGAGCTGCTCGACACGATCAAGGACGTGTGTTCCCCGGAATTTTTCACCGACGTCGCCGAGGGATTTGCGAAAGCCCCGATGGCCGTGCGCGTGTCGCCGTACGCGCTCGCGCTCATCAACTGGGAAGACCCCGTGAACGATCCGATTCGCCGTCAGTTCGTTCCGCTCGCATCGGCGCTACTGCCCGATCACCCGCGTTTAACGCTGGACTCTTTACACGAACAAGACGACTCTCCGGTTCCGGGTCTCGTTCACCGGTACGTGGACAAAGCGTTGTTTCTCCCGCTTAACACGTGCCCCGTGTACTGCCGCTTTTGCACCCGCAGCTACGCGATCGGACCCGATACGGAAAACGTCGATAAGGTCTCGCTTGCAAAAACGCCTAAACAGTGGGAAGACGCCTTTAAGTACATCGCGGAGCGCCCCGAACTCGAAGACATCGTGATTTCCGGCGGCGATACGTATCAGCTTCCGCCGAAGAACATCGAACTCATCGGGAATGCGCTGCTGGACATTCCCCACGTGCGGCGAATGCGCTTTGCAACCAAAGGCCCGGCAATCATGCCGATGAAGATCATTACGCACACCGAATGGCTCGATGCGCTTACCAGGGTCGTCGACCGCGGACGCAAGATGGGCAAGGACGTCGTCCTGCACACGCATTTCAACTCACCCGAAGAGATCACGTGGATTACGGAAAAAGCGATGAACATGCTCTTCGAACGCGGGATTTACACGCGCAACCAGTCGGTCCTCATTCGCGGCGTAAACGACACGAAGGAGCGCATGGGCCTGCTTACCAAGCGCCTCGAGTACGTGAACGTGCATCCCTATTACGTGTACATGCACGACATGGTCAAGGGCGTTGAAGAGCTGCGCACGACGGTTCAAACCTCGTGCGACATCGAGAAGTTCGTACGCGGAAGCACCGCCGGATTCAACACGCCGCTCTTTATTTGCGACGCGCCGGGCGGCGGCGGAAAACGCGACATTCACTCGTTCGAATACTACGACCGCGAGAACGGCATCGCGGTCTACGCGGCGCCGAGCGTTAAAGCCGGTAAAGCGTTCGTGTACTTCGACCCGATCGACAAACTGGCGCCCGACGCGCAGGCGCGCTGGGCCGTGAAGGAAATCCAAGATCAAATGATTCACGAAGCCGTGCGCAAAGCCGGAATCGGCGACGAACAACTCGTCCTAGCGTAAATCGCGACGCTCTTCCTAGGGGAAATACGGACGTTCCGCCGGCGGCGGGGCGTCCGTACTTTTCGGGGAAACGTTCGACCGATGTCAGGTTTTTCGATCTGGGCGCTCGTCGCGCTAATAGCGGTTTCCGGCGCGATTATTTGGTGGGCCGGAACGATTCTCGCCTTTACCACCGACGCGATCGACGCGCACGTGGGATGGGGCGAGGGTATGGGCGGCGCCGTTTTTCTGGCCGTCGCGACGAACCTGCCCGAAGTCGCCATTATTGCGGGCTGCGCCTACACGCACACGATGTCGCTAGCGGTCGGAAATATCCTCGGCGGGATCGCCATACAAACGGCCGTGCTCGTTATTCTCGATGGGCCTGTATTGCGTTCGAAGGTGCCGCTCATGTCGACGGTACGATCGCTGACGATCGTGTTGCAGGGGATGGTCCTGGTCGCCATTTTGATGTTCTGCATTATCGGTGCACTGATGCCCCGCGACGCGATTGCTTTTCGGGTGACGCCTGCAGAAATCGCGATCGTCATCGCGTGGCTTGTGGGTTTGTGGCTCGTATCACAAAACGAAGATCGCGCCGCGTGGCGGGCCGGTCACGAACTGATCGCCGAGACCTCGAAGATCGTTGCACCGCATCGTCGACCGCTTC
>JBDTFK010000323.1:0-4767 GCA_039937995.1 Vulcanimicrobiaceae bacterium
ACGAGCGCGGTACCGTTCGGCACGTCGATCGTTGCATTTCCGCTTCCGCGCACGAACACTGCGTCGTGAGGGGCGGCGCCGAGATTCGGCAAAAGAAACGTCTCCGGTTCTAGCTTGAGAACCGTTCCGTCGGGAGTGCGGACGTTCTGCGACCAGAAGAAGATTTGCGCCGGGATGCGTTGCGCGAATTCCTGTGCCGAAAGGTGTCGGGATTGGACACCAGGATCGGCGTTGATGAGAATCTGGGATTGGTCCCACGTGCGCACCGTGAGCGCACCGGTACCGAGCTGAATCGAGAGCACGGGAGACGGCCCCGTTTCGATGTGCGACGTATCGGCACGGGCCGGCCCGCGCGCGATCGTCACGAATGCAAAAACAAGCAGAAACGCCGTTGCCGCCTGCCGCCCTCGAAAGGTTGCCACGGCTACATTGTAGGGCCGGGGCTCGGGGTGGTCATGAAATCGGGGTGAGCGAGTCGCGGAGGCGGGGAAACGTCGCACGAAACCTTGCGCCGCCGCGCGTGCCGCGCGAGACTGCAATGAGACCGCTATGCACGCGCGCGATCGAACGCACGATGGCGAGTCCAAGCCCAATACCGGGAATATCGCGCGACCGCGCTTTGTCGGCGCGGTAAAAGCGTTCGAAGAGGTTTGGCCACTCTTCTTCAGGTATGCCGGGTCCGGAATCATCGACTTCGATCCACGCGTCTGTATCGGTGTGGCCGACGCGAACGTCTATCGCTCCCTTGTCCGTAAACTTAATCGCATTCTCGAGTAAATTTCCCACCAGTTGTCGCAGAAGCGTCGCGTTACCGAGAATGAGCGCGCCGGCGTTCGGCGCCTCGAGTTGCAGGGTAAGGTGCTTTCCGCCGGCGCGGGGTGCCCAAATCCGCAGCGCTTCGCTCGCCAGGCTCTCCAGCTCAACCGGTTCTTTCGGGATGGCGTCGCCGCGATCGGCCTTTGCAAGCGTTAACATGCCGTTGACCATGTGCGCGAGCGACGAGCTTTCCGCCGCGATCGTTTCCAGGCTTTCGCGTAAAATCGCGGGGTCGCGATCGCCCCAACGAAGGAGCAGTTGCGCGTTTGCGTTGATTGACGTAAGGGGCGTCTTCAGTTCGTGTGAAGCGTCGGAAATAAATTGACGTTCGCGCGCAAACGCCTCGTCGAGCCGTGCGAGCAAATCGTCGAAGCTGCGCGCGAGCGCTCCGATTTCGTCGTTGCGATCCGGCCAGTGAAGCCGCAGATCGAGACGGTCGGAACGAATCTCTCCCATCGCTTGTGTGAGCCGCGCGATCGGATCGATCGCCTGCGAGGCCAGGACGAACGAAAGTAAGATTATGGCGAGCGCGGCAACGGCGATGACCAGTACGATTGCCCGGCGGGTTTGCGCGTACGTCCGGTTGAGGGCATCGAGCGGCTCCGCAACGTGAACGATCGCCGACAAACTGCCCGCGCGGATGATGCGATCTTCGACCAAGAACGGGCGTCCGTCGAGGTCAATCTGGCGGAAATCGCTATCGTGTACCGGATCGAGATTGAGATTCGGGGAGATCCGTTCGGCTCCGAGATTCGTCGTCTTCGCGAGCGGATATCCGGCAGGGCTATCAACTTGGACGAACGTTGTCGGAGACTCCCAATACGCGAGGTTATTGCTATTGAAGAGTTGAGCGAGCGAATCGGCGCCCAAACCTTCCATCGCAAACGGGTTTGGTTGCGGCTGCGCAGCGGCAACGATTTCGCGCATCACGCTGTCGACCCGGGCGTGCGCTTCATCGTAGAGTATCGCCTGGAAGCGTCCCGCGACGATTCCGCTCGTCGCGATGAGTACGGCGATCAACAGAATCGAATACGAGGCGGCGATGCGCCACTTAAGGGACGTGGTCAAATAGCTTTAATCTTTGATCGTGTACCCTACGCCGCGAACCGTCGTTATGAGCTTGTCGTCGAAACTCTCGTCGATCTTTCCTCGCAGGTAGCGGATGTAGACGTCGATTAAATTTGAATCTCCGAGAAAATCGCTCCCCCAAACGCCATTGAAAAGCTCGTCCCGCGTATGCACTTTGTTGCGATGGAGCAAGAGATATTCGAGCAGAGCGTATTCTTTGGCCGTAAGTGGAATCGTGTGCCCGCCGCGCAGCACTTCGTGCCGGTCGCGATCCATCACGACGTCGCGATACACGATTTGATTGGTCTGCGGCGCCTTTTCACGAAGACGCGCACGAATGCGCGCGAGCAGTTCTTCGGTCGCGAACGGCTTCGTAAGATAGTCGTCCGCCCCGACGTCCAACCCCTCGACGCGGTCGGGAACGCGGTCCTTCGCCGTAAGCATGATTATCGGCACTCGGCTCTTGGCGCGAATGCGCCGGCAAACTTCGAGCCCGTCCATGCGCGGCAGCATAAGGTCGAGAATGACGAGGTCGGGTTCTTTGAGCGCCTTTTCCAATCCGGAAAGGCCGTCGCGCGCGACCTCGACCTCGTAACCTTCGTGTTCTAACTCGAGCTGCAAAACGCGCCCGATCGCAGCGTCGTCTTCTACGACGAGAAGTTTGTATCGATGTGGCGCCTCACTCATGCCTGCGTCTTAGCGATGCTGCTTCACATCGACCTTGCGCCCGGAGGCCATTGCCGGTTGGAATACGGTGAAAATCGAGAGCCACATGGCCGTTGCGCCGCCTGCGGCGATCCACGTTAGCGTCGAGAGGTCGAAGAGCGTTCGAGAAATGACGGTCGCAATCGCTTGCAGCGAGTGGACGAAGAGCGAGGCACCGCCCATCACGACCAGCGCGACGAGCAACAGCAGGACCGCGGCGATCGCGCCCAGAGCAAGGACTTCGTAAAACGAGAACATCGGAGCGGGGCGGTATACCGTTGCAGTGAGAATCGAAGCGCGCAAATCGGCCGGCGGTTCCTCAAGCTCGAGCGCAAAGAGTGCCCGGTCGAGCGCATCATCATCAAAGTTCATGTTTTAGTTTACCTCCGCCGCGCCGAGAAGCTTGCGAAGCTGCTCCTTGGCTCGGAACAAATGGGTTTTCACCGTTCCCATCGGCAGTCCCAGTACTTCGGCGATTTCTTCGTACTGTTTACCCTGCAGATGGTAGAGCGTAATGACGGTCCGGTATTTTTCCGGCAGCGATTCGATCGCCGCGCGGAGCCTACGAGCCTCGTCCATCGCGATCGCCTCGCGCTCGGGACCGGGGCTGGGATCGGCCCGTTCCGGCATCTCTTCGTTACTATAACGTTTTCGGCGGTTCAAACGATCGCAGCAAGCGTGATAGACGATGGCGAAGATCCACGTCGAGAACTTCGACCCCGGTTTGAAGGTGCGCAACGACCGGTATGCCTTGAAAAAGGCCTCTTGGGTGGCATCGCGGGCTTCCTCAACGTCGTGGAGCGTCCGGTAGGCGAGGTGATAGACCGCCCGGTCGTAGCGCTCGACGAGCGTGGCAAAAGCCTCGGAATTGCCGCCGAGGGTCATCGCCACGAGAGATCCGTCATCCGGACCGGGCTTCACGGCCACCCGCGGAGCCTCGGCGAGCATTGCCGACACACCCAACCTACAGCCGGAAACCCCTGGTTGTTTCGAGACACGGCCTGAAACAAGTCCCCTCCTGCCTCGTATCTCGGACAGAAAGACATACGGGGGCGAATCCAAACCATGTTAACGACATCCACGCTGACTAAAACACTCCCGGCCGGCACCCGGCCGACCATTCCCCAGGCCCACGATAGCCTCTCCGCGCAATCGCTGCGTCCCACCTTCGACGGGTGGGGTCCGCGCATCTAAGTAAGGTGGAACACACGATGAGATCTTCGCGGACCGCGCTTGTGGCGATGTTGCTCGCAGCCGAACTGCTGATCGTTGGACTGATGCTTTTCGCCCTGCGCGGCTGGAATGGCGGCCACGTGTTCGCCGCTTCGGGTTTGCGGGAAATGAACGCTTCGGCAAAGACGTATGCGCCGGTCGCTGCGGGGTTGACCCCGCACGTGCAGATCGACGATCCGGACTCCGGCGTTCGCGTAAGCGCGTCGAACGACGGGCTCGTTCACGTAAAAGATTTAACGAGCATCCACGGGTTTGTCTGGGGCAGTTCGAAAGTCGCAGATCTGACGGTGTCCCGCACCGCAGACGGCGTGCATATTTCGCGTCCGTCACAAGCGCACGGCATCGTTATCTTCGGTGGAGATCTCGAGCGCATCGAGGTAGCGGTGCCGAGCGGATCGCACGTCGATATCGCGCGCTCTTCGAGTGCCGAAGTCAGCGATATGCAAAGCGCCGTCGATGTGAAATCACAAGACGGGCACATCGGTTTGTTCAACATTCGCGGAAGCGTCAACGCGCACAGCGATGACGGTCACATCGAAGCCACTAACGTGAGCGGCGATACCCTCGCAATGAGCACCGACGACGGAAGTTTGCGCCTGAAAAATATCACCGCCGGCGTACTCGAGGCGAAAACCTCGGACGGACGCATCGATGCGAGCAATCTGTCGATCGACGGCCAAGCGCCCCGGGCGACGTTGCACACCGACGACGGCTCCGTGCATATCACCGGCCGCTTTTCAGCGCGCGGCTCCTACGATTTTTCCACCAGGGATGGCCGCGAAGAAATGACCCTTGCACCCGGATCCGATATGACGATCAACGCTTCGACGGATAGCGGGCGCATCTACGTTGACGGAGCGTCATTTGGGGGCGACGATTCGGCAGCGCATACGATCCGGCTCGGGAATGGTTCGGGCGCCATGCGCTTATCAACCCAGGACGGTT
>JBDTFK010000324.1:0-8953 GCA_039937995.1 Vulcanimicrobiaceae bacterium
TTTATGGGCGCCTCTTTCAAACGCCGTATGCGGATAAAATTCGCAATGAAACCGGCATTGCGACGATGGCGGTCGGGAACGTGACCGAAGCAGACCAAGTCAACGCAACGATCGCGGCGGGGCGTGCCGATCTTGTCGCGCTCGGGCGTCCGCACTTGGCCGACCCTGCGTGGACGTTACACGCAGCGGCCCAGTTGGGTTATTCACAGGCGCCGTGGCCGGTTCAATATCTCCCCGGAAAAGTGCAACTCGAGCGACTCATCGCTCGCGCTCAGGAGGCTGCCGGTGGCATCTGACTACTCAGTCCTTGCCGGTAAACACGCCCTTGTAACGGGCGGGGCGCGCGGAATCGGACTCGCCATTGCCCGGGCGCTCGCAGGAGCGGGCGCGCGCGTAAGCGTCGTGAGCCGGCATCCCGATGGGCCGGCGGAGTTTGCGATTGCCGCGGCCGACATAGGCGACGAAGCGCAAGTCCAAAATGCCTTCAACGCATGCCGCAAGGTCAACGGGCCGATCGCCATTCTGGTCAACAACGCGGGCATCTCGGATTCGGCGCCGCTCGTCCGCACGAGCAAAGAGCTCTGGGACCGGATCGTCGCGACCAACCTCACGGGCACGTTTCTGGCTTCGCGCAATGCCGCCGCGGATATGATCGCCGCGAAATGGGGCCGCATCCTTAGCGTTGCGAGCACGGCGGGGCTAGAAGGCGCGCCGTACATCTCCGCGTACTGCGCGAGCAAGCACGGCATGATCGGCTTCACGCGCGCGATCGCCGCGGAGTTTGCACCCGGCGGCATCACGGCGAACGCTTTGTGTCCGGGTTACGTTGAGACCGATATGATGCGGCAGGCGCTCAAGAAGATCGTGCAGCATACCGGCGCTACCGAAGATGCCGCGCGTAACGCACTCGCGCAGATGAGTCCGCAGGGACGTCTCGCAACGGTCGATGAAGTGGCCGAAGCGGCGCTCGAACTCATTTGCGGCAACCGCAACGGCATCGCGCTCGTTGTTCCGGGGCTAACGATCGCATGATCCGAATTCCAACGCTCGCGCTGACTCTCGCGATCGCCGCGTCCGCGGGTGCGGCGGCGGCAGGCTCGACAACATGGAGTGCCGATCCCGTCCATTCATCGGCAACCTTCACCGCAACCCATTTGGCGATCTCGCACGTCAGCGGCATCATTCCGATAAAGAGCGCGCAAATCGTCGTTCCCGACGACAGCAACATTCCATCGAGCGCGCGCGCGGAGCTCAACCCCGCCGGGCTCGATACGCGCAACGATTTTCGCGACAGCGATCTCCGCTCGCCGCACTTCTTCGAGACCGATACATATCCGGGCATGTCGTTTACAAGCACAAAAATCACGGCGACCGATGCGACGCATTTCTCGATGGAGGGGAATCTGACGATGCACGGTCAGACGCATCCCGTGAACCTAGCCGGAGAATACCTCGGCCGCGGGCCGGGAATGGGAAAGGGCGAAGTCCGGATCGGTTACACCGCAAAAGCGACGATCGACCGTACGCAGTGGGGCATGACCTACGGGAGCATCGTCGCAAGCAACTCCATCGATCTGGAACTCGACATCGAGGCGATCCGGCAATAGCCGTTTATTTTCCGCCTGGGGTAAAGTCGTAGAACGTGCCGCCGCTGTAGTCGCCGGCGAGCACGCCGCCGTTGACGACGGTGATTCCGGCGAAAACGACGTTTCCGGGCGTCGGAAAACTCCACAACGCGCTACCGTTGGTCGCTCTTAGCGCCCAAATAGCGCCGTTGTACGAAGCGAAGACCATCCCGTTCGTAACTGCGGGCGCGGTCAAATCGCTAAACGTGAAATTTCCTTGAATCACGGGATTCGACCAAGCGACGCTCCCGTCACTCAGATTGAGCGCGAGGAACGCTCCGCAGGCCGCACCCGGATTACAGGGCGGTTGCAGTTGCAGCACGGGAATGTAGACACGGGTCCCGTCGGTTGCGGAACTCCCGATCGCGGCTCCCGTTTGGGTGTGCCACAGCAGCGCCCCGGTCGCAGCGTTAAGCGCGTATGTGTAGCCGTCTTTTCCCGTTTCGACGATCATGCCGTTGACGAAGGTCGGCGTGGCCCCGAAATCGAGGTCGTTTCCGGGACCGAGCAGTGACTGGAATGCCCATTGCACGCCCATCGTGGGTTTTGTTCGCTTCACTCGCAAGATCGCGTCGGCGTAGGGAAACTGCACGATATTCGCCGTGCATTCGTTTCCGGTCGCGACGAAGAGGTTCCCGGACGCATCGAGCGCCGGAGACGAGAAGAGGTCGGCTCCCGTCAAACCGGGCGGCGAAAGGTTCAGCGATGAAACGAGCACCGGGGCGCCGAGTTTGAGTGCGATCAACTGCTTGTTCGCGTCGCACTCGTTCAAGTTTTCGTTTTTGGCATCCGTGCCTTCGTACACCAAACCGCCCGTAACCATCGGCGATCCGGAGAGTTCCGCTTGAGCCGGAATGGCGTAGGACCAATTTGCGATACCTGTCGTCGCGTTGATCGAATACAATCTCGCGGGAACCGACTTCGGCGTGTTGCCTTTGGCTCCAACGTAGAGCGCATTGTGGTAGTAGTAGGGCGACCCGACAAAGCTCCCGGTGGCTTTGAAATTCCACAGCTGCGTACCGTCCGCGATCTTCCACGCATAAAAATTGCCGGAGAGATCGCCTTGATACACGATGCCGTTTACTACCACGGGGCTTGCGAAGATACCGGGCGTCGTTTTGGTCCATTTCGGTGCAAGGGTGGAAACGTTCGCGGTCGTGATTGCCGTTTGATATGGATTATTTCCGGTGCGCTGATCGTCGCGACGGAACACCGGCCAGTCGTTTCCGTTCTTGTCGACTGCCGGCGCCTCGGCGGCAATCGACGATACGTTCTGCGAAACGGTTACCGGTGCGATAGCCGGAACCGGAGACGCGTCCTTGGCGCCGCACCCGGAAAAAAAGGTAAGCGACGTGATAAGCGCTACGACGATAGATCTGTTCATACGGCATCCTCGGGACGAGTTAGCGAGTGTTCGCGGCTTCAAGCAATGGCGAGGTACGGCCTTTTTCGGCCATGCTATTAAGCGCCGTACCAGCGCAGCCGTTGCCAAATTTCATCGAACGGGAGTAGCGGGCCGGAGCACAGATAGACCGGCGCTGGGCCTTCGACGATCCATTTCAGAGGTTCGTCCGAGGTGGAGACGAGTTCGACGTGCCGGTAGTAGTGTTTGAGCAGGTCGATTCGCGAAGCGCCGATTGCCAGGATGGTCCGGCCGTCGTAGCCGCGCGTACCCCAGAGCCAGTAGCTATTTTGGCTGCTTATCGCCGCGGGCAATCCATATTTTGCGCCAAAGAAATCGATCGCCCCCGCGTCGGCGTAGGTATCGGCATAAATTGCGGTGCGCGAGCGCGTGCGGAAATCGATGGCGTTGTAAGAGCGCGCGACGTCGCGCGCGAGCCGCTCCCATCCGAATTCTTCCGCGTACACGGGCTGCATCAGGTGCGCGGGCGCTCCGGAGCCGCCGGTCATGCCGAAGAACGTTGTATAGCCGATGAAACGCTGAAGCGAAAGCACGGGAATCGAGAGCGGCAGTACCACGACGGCTACGGTGGCGAGCGCGACGAGCGCGCCGGTGCGAAGCCACATCGCGGCCCGTTCGAGAGCAACCGCCCCGACGGCCAAGAGTGTCGCGTAGATGCCGATAATGTAGTAGCCTTTTGCTTCCAAAACCACGGCGACGGCAAAAAGCACGGCGTACGCCAGGCTGATAAACCGCATATCGCGCAGGCGCGTCCACGCGAACGGCGCCGCCAATCCCATAAGCCAAACCGGCACCGCGACGGGATTCGTATAGATCAATTGCTCGTTTGCAAATGCGCGCGCGTTTGCGAAGAAGTTCCGGTATTCGAGCGCAACGCCGCTATTGAATGCATGGCGGTGCGCGGCATCGCCGCGCAGAACCTCAAAAAACGGCCACCCGTGCGCGGCCTGCCAAGCAAAGTTCGGCGCGATCAGCAAAAGCGCCGTAGCCGCGCCGAGCGCCAACCACCAGGTTGCGAGAACTCGCCGCTGCTGCGTCATCAGCAACGCGCCGAGAAGCGCAGCCACGAGCAGCGCCATCGAATACTTTCCGTAGAGGCCGAACGTAACGGCGGCGGCGAGCGCAATCCACCATGTGCCGCCGCCACCGCGCACGATACGGATCGTACACCACGCGGCGAGGGTCCAGGAGAGCGCTTCGAACGATGTCGTCGTCAAGACATTGCCCAGCAAAAGGTATGCGGGGGTCAATGCGACGGCAACCGCGGTAAAAAATTGCGCGAACCGCCCGCCGCCAAGCTCGCGTGCAATCTGCGCGGCGGCGATCGTCGCAACCGATGCCGAAAGAACGGGCAAGAAGCGTAGCGCAACGAGGTGATAGTCGAACGGAGCCGAGAAATACGCGGCGATTGCCACGAGCGGCGGTTGGTCGACGTAGCCCCACGCGAGATGTTTGGAACACGCGATGAAATAGAGTTCGTCGCGAAAATAGCCATAACGCGAGGCGGTCGCCAGGTGCAAGATCAACGTCGCGATTGCGACCGGAAGCGCGATCATGCGGGCGTGCGGCGCGCGGTTCCGATAAGGCTCAATGCGAAGCCCGCGACTCCGCACCACATCCAGGCACCGAGCGCTTCGTTCCAGTCCCACCACAAACGATCGGCGGCAAATGTGGCGACCAAATACGTCCCCATGTAGATCAGGGGCACGGCAACGGCAAAGATGCGATACGGGAGCGGGTTTTCCGGTTGCGGATCGTCGCGCGCGACGAGGACGTCTGCCGTGATTCCGGCGGCGAGCGACTGCACGAGCGTTACCCACAAAAGCGGCGTGTCGTTCGTAAAGGCCGCTGCAGCCGCGGCGTTTCCCATAAAGAAGAACAACGTGAAGCCCGGGGCTCGCAACCGCAGACGCGAAACCATCCAAAGAGCAAACGCCGTCATCACAAGAGATTGAAAGATCGCGGTGAGGACGCCGATCGATATCTTGTAGTACCCGATTGCGATCGCCGTAAAGTATTGCGAAGACGTCGAGGCGGCAAACGGCGGCGCGTCCGCGCGCCCGGCACCGGGATCGAATGCGTACGCAGTACCGAAATGCACGAGCGTCAACCACGCAACCAAACCCAGCACGAGCGGAAACTGCCGGGCGAATGTCGTCGAATTTGCGCGATCGGCCAGCACCGAACGAACCGGCCCCGCCGCCAGAAAAAAGATACCCAATCCTAAGCATTGGTGCGTCGGGCTCAAAAGCGCGTCGACGCCCTCCTCGATGCCGAGCAAGTGATGCCAGAGTAAGTCCCCAACGCCCGCCAGCAGGAAAATCGGAAAGCCGAGAACCGCGAGACGGTACCCCGGCGGCAATCCTTTGCGGCGCATCAGGAATGCCGCGAGTACCACGAGCATCGCGAGCATCCCCGAGTAGAACGCGCCGTGGTACGGCGTGAAAAAACTTTCGACCGGCACGTGGCCGTGGGCCCAGGCATCGAGGAAAAAGCCGCTCGATATCCAGACGCTGCATATCGCCACCGCATAATCGAAAGCCAAACTACGCGGCACGACTCGCATCATAGGTCAGGCCATACGTCGATACGCACGCGATGTCATCCCGGCCGTGCGAAGCAGGAATCGCCGGGCGCGAGTGCCGACCCAACGTAGCGATGAATCGCATGCTGCGAATCGCCTCGTTCGGGCTTGCTGCCGCTCTCGTGGGATGCAGTTCGGCTGCGTCTCCAGCGCCCGCAAGCGTGCGGTCCGGCGATCCCGAGCCCGGAGCTATGAGGGCTCCGCAGCGCGCAAACGATGCGCCCCCGGAAATCGTGCGCGTGTGGTTTAACTCAACCGATCTCAACCGCGGACGCGTATGGCGCGGGGACATCGTTACAAGCAGCAACGTCGCGAGCGTCGAGGTTCGCACAAATCTCTTTTCAATTTCGGCCGCCCGGACGGATTTCGGACATTTCCATTTTCGCGACGACGTCTTCGACGTTCCCTCGATCTTCATTCGCGCCTACAATCTGCGGGTGATCGCGCGCAATACGGCGGGTCGCGAAGCGGAAGTCGACCTTCCGTTCCGAATCCGGTAAGCACCCATGGAAGAAGTGCGCTACGAGATCGCGGACAAGGTTGCGACGGTCACGCTCAACCGTCCCGAACGAAAAAACCCTCTGACGTTCGAAATCTATGCCGAACTGCGCGATTGGTTCCGCGCGTTGCCGGCGCGCGGAGATATCAACGCCGTCGTCTTGAGCGGCGAGGGAGAGAATTTTTGTTCCGGCGGCGCCGTGCGCGATATCATCGGCCCGCTTACCACGCAGTCGCCGGACGAGCTGCGGGCGTTCACACACATGACGGGCGATCTCGTGAAGGCTATGCGAGCCGCGCCGCAGCCGGTCGTGGCGGCGGTTGACGGCGTTTGCGCGGGTGCGGGCGCGATCCTTGCGATGGCGTCCGACCTTCGCTTCGGAACGGCTCGCTCGAAAGTCGCCTTCCTTTTCGTTCGCGTCGGCCTTGCCGGTTGCGACATGGGAGCGTGCGCGATCTTGCCGCGTATCATCGGGATGGGCCGCGCGGCGGAATTGCTCTACACGGGCCGCACGCTGAGCGGGACGCAGGCGTTCGATTGGGCGTTTTACAACGATTTGTGCGATCCGGGCGACCTGAAATATCGCGCGACGGAAATGGCGCGCACGATCGCGCGCGGTCCCACGTTTGCGCATGCGATGACGAAGAAAATGCTCCACGAGGAATGGGCGATGCCGCTCGATGCGGCGATCGACGCGGAGGCGCATGCGCAAGCGCAGTGCATGGAAACCCGCGATTTCCGCCGGGCATACGAAGCGTTCATCAACAAGCAAGAGCCGCAGTTCGAGGGAACGTAGGTGAACGAGCGCGACCTGGCATGGCCATTTTTCGACGATGCGCATCGCGCGTTCGCCCGGACGATTGCGCAGTGGGCTACGGGTGCCGAGGATCTCGACGACGAGCGCGACCCTGAACGAAGCGCGCGAGCGTGGGTTCGCGCGCTCGCGCAAGCGGGCTGGCTGCGCGCGTGCATTCCTCAGGCGTACGGCGGCCTCCACGCGCGGCTCGACGTTCGTACGTTGTGCCTCGCGCGCGAAACGCTCGCCGCCCGTTCGGCCTTGGCGGACTTCGCCTTTGCAATGCAAGGCTTAGGCAGCGGCCCTATCGCGTTTTTCGGCTCGGAGAGTCAGCGCCGCGAGTATCTTCCGCGCGTTGCCGCGGGTACTGCGATCGCGGCGTTCGCGCTCTCCGAGAACGACGCCGGTTCGGATGTTGCCGCGCTCGCAACGACCGCGACGCGCGACGGTGACGCGTACGTGCTTCAGGGCGCGAAAACATGGATTTCCAACGCCGGCATCGCGGACTTCTACGTCGTATTCGCGCGCACGGCGGATACGGGGGCAAAAGGCCTGAGCGCTTTTGTCGTCGACGCGCCCGCGCCGGGCCTCGAGGTTACGCATCGCATCGAGACGATTTCGCCGCATCCCCTGGGGGCGCTTGCGTTGCGCAGTTGCCGCGTTTCCGCCGCGCAGCGGCTCGGAGCCGAAGGCGACGGGTTCAAAATTGCGATGGCGACTCTCGATGTGTTTCGCAGCACGGTCGGCGCCGCGGCGCTCGGCTTTGCCCGGCGAGCGATGGCCGAGACGATCGCACACACGCAGTCGAGGAAACTCTTCGGCGCACCGCTTGCCGCAATGCAGCTCACGCAGAGCGCGATCGCCGGCATGGCCACGGAAATTGACGCAAGCGCTTTGCTCGTGTATCGCGCGGCGTGGGTCAAGGATGCGGGCGCGGAGCGCGTCACGCGAGAGGCGGCGATGGCGAAGCTCTACGCAACCGAGGCGGCCGGACGCATTTGCGACCGCGCGGTACAGCTCTTCGGCGGCCGCGGCGTAACCCGCGGAGAAATCGCCGAGCGCCTCTATCGCGATGTGCGCGCCCTGCGCATTTACGAAGGTTCAAGTGAAATTCAGCAACTCGTGATCGCGCGCCAAACGCTGGAGGGATAGAGAGAAATGCCTTACACCGGGCACGTGGATCGTTTCGCCGAGGACCATCTTCCCGCGCCCGAGTCGATGCCGGAGTTTCGTCTCGCTTTACCCACGCTGCAGTATCCGGAGCGTCTCAATGCGGCCGAGTATTTCGTCGATCGCCACGTTCGAGCCGGCAACGGCGCGCGGCGTTGCATCGTCGCGCCCGGTGTTCGTTGGACGTACGAGGATCTGTATCGGGCCGCCAACCGAATCGCGCACGTTCTCGCAACGGATTTCGGGATCGTGCCGGGAGCGCGCGTACTGTTGCGCGCGGCAAATACGCCGATGCTAGCCGCGTGCTGGCTTGCCGTCCTCAAGGTCGGCGCCGTTGCCGTAACGACGATGCCGCTCTACCGCGCGACCGAACTTCGCCACATCATCGGCAAGGCGCGCGTCGGCCTCGCGTTGTGCGACGTCCGACTCGGCAGTGAGTTGCAAGCTGCCGCGGATCCGGCGGTAAAAATTGCGTATTTCCAGACGGACGATCCCGGCGGGATCGAGGCCCGCATGGCAACGAAATCGCCCGAATTCACCAACGCGGCGACCGGCGCGCTGGATGTGGCGCTCATCGGCTTTACTTCCGGAACGACGGGAACGCCGAAGGCGGCGATGCATTTTCACCGCGACCTGCTCGCAACGTGCGACACGTACGGCAACCTGGTGTTGAAACCGCACGTTGACGATCTCTTTTGCGGAAGCCCGCCACTTGCATTTACGTTCGGGCTCGGCGGCCTGCTGCTCTTTCCGCTGCATGCCGGCGCCGCGACGCTGCTGCTCGCGAAAGCCGGCCCGGAGGAACTGCTTCGCGGAATTGCGGAGCACGGCGTAACGACGGTATTCACGGCGCCGA
>JBDTFK010000325.1:0-3036 GCA_039937995.1 Vulcanimicrobiaceae bacterium
GCTTCGCTCCGAAGCGTTAACGAGAAGCGCCTTTTCTTAATTGTGGAGTACGCGAAAACGGAAGAACCGCCTCCGTGCGAAGCTCCGACTATTTTGGGTCGAAGTCTCCCGTGAGGATCATCTGTTCCGATAGCACGCGGGCCGATTTGTAGCGGGTTTTCGTCCCGGTTTCGGGCGGCAACTCGGCAAGTATACGGGCCAGCTCTACATCGAAGATGTCCGCGAGGGAACTCGGCGTATACGCACCGGGGTAGCGCAGGCGTTGGGCAATCATCAACCGGTAGATCCGGTCGGTTGCGAGGTCTTCCATGTAGCCGTCGAGCAGACTCGCTCCCCTGCCTTCAAGTACGCCGTGGCGGTAGCGAATGACCGTCCGCACCGCCGCCCGCGTACCCTCGAGTGTCGTTTCTCCGGCACCTTTAGGCGACGGACGAAGTTCGGGGTGTGCGGTGATAAGGTTCGGGCGGCGCTCGAGCTGGTTAGGAGACGGGAATTGCGCCACCGCGATGGCATTTTGGTCGGGATGACCCGTCCAGGCACCGTCCATCAGGCACGAGGCTTCGTTTTGCTTATCGCGCTCCAAAACCGCCAGCGCGCGCGCGTTGAGGCCGCGATCTTCGCGGCTGGGATAGAGCGCGGTCATGCCGCCGATCGCGAGCGCGCCGTGTTTGTGCGTGATTTCGGGTAAGAGCGCTCGGAGGTTTTGAAAAAATGGAATGTCGAGCGGAATCGTATTGCGGTCGGGCAAGAGAAAATCGGGATCGTTCAAGTTGAAATGGATCAAACTTGCCATGTAATCCCAACGCCCCAAATTGAGGCCGACAATATAGTCGCGCAGATTGAAGAGGAACTCTTCCATCTGATACGCGAGCGGATGCGACTCGACGAGTGCCATCGTCTTGATCGCGCCGGCTCCCCATCCGCGCGCTTCGATTGCGGCATCGAAAACATCCTTCCACCAAAGCGCCTCTTCCGCGGATTCGGATTTTGGAATGTAGATGCAAAGCGGGTGTTTGAGGCGGCGTTCGTCGAGGCGAAAGGCAAGCAACGCGACGTCGAAGAGTGAGGCGCTGGTAAGCGCCTCGTCCACGACGCCCGCTTGCGCGAGGTGCAAACCTCGAACGCGATTCCACACGACGGTGGAACTCGGCGCGATGCCGACCGTCGTTCCACGCTTGGCGTCGTCGTACGTAAGCTCGCCGTAGAGGGCGCGCACGAGATTCTCGTGGCCGAGCATCAGATGCTCCCACGTGTTGCACATCGAGTCTTCCAGATCCAGCATCACGCCGGGAGCCCCGGAGTTGAGCATTTTTACGACGAGTTCGGCATCGTCCGCCGGACCCGTCATTTGGTTACGCTGATCTTGAACCCAGGACGGCAGGTCGATGCGCCAATTGGTTGTCGTTGCTTGCGAGGGCGGGAGGTAGCCGGGCAAGTCGCCCGCATGGGCACGCGCGAGCGTTTCGGCTCTCGCGCGCGCAAGGCGTTGCTGTTGCGGCGTAAACCGCTCGTGCAGCGGGCGATAAAACTCCGCGAATCCGACCGGAAGATCTCGATTGAGCGCAAAACCTGCGGGTGCTACGTTCATGCAAGAACCACTATACGACGACGGCCTCCGCGGCGCGGCCGTTTGTGGAGGCTGCCTTTTCGTAGAACTGCTCCGCCTCGGTGGAGCCGTGAAGCGCCGTGGTGGACGACTGCCGGTCGCTGATCGTCTGCGCCACTTCATCGAAATAGCCGGTGCCGACCTCGCGCTGGTGCCGCGTCGCGCTGTAGCCGAACGCTTCGCTTGCGAATTCGTCTTGCTGGAATTCCGCGTACGCCGACATGCCGCGCGCCTTGAAATCGCGCGCGAGTTCGAAGAAGCTATAGTTGAGCGCGTGGAAACCTGCAAGCGTTATGAATTGGAACTTGTACCCCATTGCGTTGAGCTGCTCTCGGAACGTCGCAATGTCGTTGTCGTTTAGCTTCTTTTTCCAATTAAACGACGGCGAACAATTATAAGCGAGCAGTTTTCCGGGGAACTTCGCGTGAATCGCGTCAGCAAATTGCAGGGCTTCGCCGATATTCGGTTCCGAGGTTTCCACCCACAGCAGATCCGCATACGGCGCGTAGGCTAAACCGCGAGCGATGCAGGCGTCGATGCCTTCCCTTGTGCGGAAGAAGCCTTCGGGCGTGCGCGCGCCCGTGATGAACCGGCGGTCGAGCGGATCCACGTCGCTCGTGATGAGCGTCGCTGCGTTTGCATCGGTGCGCGCGATGATAAGGGTCGGCACGCCCATGACGTCGGCCGCGAGCCGGGCGGAGATCAAATGACGCACGGCTTGCTGCGTGGGAATGAGCACTTTCCCGCCAAGATGCCCGCACTTTTTCTCGGAGCTGAGTTGATCCTCAAGATGTACGCCCGCAGCGCCCGCTTCGATCATGGCCTTCGTCAGTTCGAAGACGTTGAGCGGTCCGCCGAAACCGGCCTCTGCATCCGCGACGATCGGTAAGAACGTGCAAGGTCCGCCGCGCCCTTCGAGCGTTTCGATT
The DNA here is from genome assembly GCA_039937995.1 of Vulcanimicrobiaceae bacterium. Classification (GTDB taxonomy): domain Bacteria; phylum Vulcanimicrobiota; class Vulcanimicrobiia; order Vulcanimicrobiales; family Vulcanimicrobiaceae; genus JALYTY01. The sequence continues at coordinate 2,536 of JBDTFK010000325.1, forward strand.
TGGTCGAGACGCTGCAACGCATTGTTAATGCGTTTCACCAGTTGCGGGACGCTGTTTACCGGGTAGAGGCTTTGGTCGGGATAGACGTTGCCCGACGAGTTCGCGTCGGCCGCAACTTGCCAACCACTGCAATAAATCGCATCCAGGCCCGCCTTGGCCGCTTGGACGGCTTGGCCGCCGGTCATCGTTCCGAGTGCCGCCGTAGCGTCGGGTCTTTTCAACTGCTGCCAGAGGCGTTCCGATCCCAAACGCGCGAGGGTCTGTTCGATAACTACGCTCCCTTGAAGTTTCACGACGTCGTCCGCGCTATAACGGCGCGTGACGCCATGCCAGCGCGAGTCTGCCGACCAGCTTTGAGAAAGGACGATCGAACGATCTGTTGTGCTCACGTGAGGTTCCCTCCGGCCTTAGAATCGTAATTGGATGGTGCTTGGATTGCCATTGGATCAGTGCAATTGGATGGCTTGCGCTAAACCGTTGGACTGCTATACCCTTATACAA
>JBDTFK010000326.1:0-6655 GCA_039937995.1 Vulcanimicrobiaceae bacterium
GCAGATGACTCCAAGCCCTAACTCGTAAAGTCCGGACGAGGCCGGCACGATCGGAACCAAATGAAAGAGCACGACCGAGAGAAGCGCCGAGAGACCGAATCGTGCGAGTATCGGGATCTGCGGCGCGGAAAAGACCGGGAAGAGAAAGAGCATGGCGCTCACGCGTACGAAGACGAGCAAAAACGTCTCGAACTGCGACGCACTCAACCCGAAGATATCGACCACTCGGCGCGGCCGGTCCTATTTCATCATCGACGGTATACTTGCAAAGACCCTGCTCATGAAATCCGTCATCATCGCGAGGATGAACGGTCCGAAGAACAAGATCGCAAACGCCGAGACGACAATCTTTGGAATGAACGCCAGCGTCGGCTCTTGGATCTGCGTTACCGCTTGAAAAATCGAAATGACGAGCCCGACGACCATGCTCAGCATCAATACGGGAGCGGCCGCTATCAACGCGACAAAAATGGCCTCGCGCCCGATGGAAATTGCATCGCCGAAACTCACTGTTTGAAACTCTGAAATAGCGCCGCGACGGTTAGATTCCAACCGTCGACGAGAATGAAGATCAAGATTTTAAAAGGCAGCGAGATAATGATCGGAGGGATCATCATCATACCCATCGAGAGCAGGATGCTCGCGATGACCATATCGATGACGATAAAGGGGATGTAAATTGCGAACCCGATTTCAAAAGCCGTCTTCAGCTCGGAAATGACGAAGGCGGGAATGAGCAGATAGGTCGGAACGTCGCTCTGCTTTTGGGGCCGCGGCTCCTTCGAGATCGAGTAAAACAGTTGCAAATCTTTCTCGCGCGTCTGTTTGAACATGAACGCGCGGATCGGTTTCGCGGCCCGATCCATCGCTTGCGCCTGAGAAATTTGATTCTTCATGTACGGTTGAACTGCGTTTGCGTTTACGTCCTTAATGACCGGAGACATCACGAAAAACGTCAGGAGCAAAGAAAGGCCGACTAACACTTGATTGGGCGGAACCTGTTGGGTACCGAGGGCCGTGCGCACGAACGAAAGCACGACGACGATCCGCGTAAACGCCGTAACGAGGACGAGCAGGGTCGGCGCGAGCGCCAACACCGTGAGAAGCAAAAGGATCTGAAGAGCCTGCACGACGTCATGCGGGCTTTTCGCCTGACCGACGCCGATGTTGACCGAAGGAATCGGTATCGTCGGTGCCGTCGGCGCGGTCGCGGCCAGCGCAATCGCTGGAACCACCCACAACGTAACGATCGCGACGATCGCCGCAATGAAGAACGCGCCGTGACGCTCCCAAGCGCGCCTGAGCGCCTTATGTGCTATCACGACTTTTTACGCAAAAAGCTCAGTGCGCCCGATAGCGAGGCGCGCTGCGCCGAAAACAGCGAGCGCTGCTCTGCAATCCACGCCTCGACTTCCTCGGGGGGCAATTCCCCGAGCGTGTTGACGCCGCCGTTATTGCTCGCTCCCAGCATCAGATAGCGCGAGCCCGCTTTTATCACATGCACTGCCGTATGCTGCGTGAGCACCGTCGACTCGAGCACGGTGACCAAACGCCGGTCGGCCGACGAGAGCACGCGCCCGCGCGCAAGGCCGCGCGTAACGGCATAGAGACCGCCGAGCATGAGCGCGACGACCACTAGTGCCACAAAATATTGTAACCAAAAACCCGTGGACATGCCCGGCGTTATCCCACCTGCGGATTGAGTTCGCTGATCTTAACCGCGTACTTGTCGTCGACGACCACGACCTCACCACGCGCAATCAAAATATTGTTGACGTAAAGGTCGATCGGCTCCGCCGCGAGTTTATCCAGTTCGAAAACGGCGCCCGATTGCAACGATACCACTTCGCGTAGCGGCATCACCGTTTTGCCGAGCACGGCGCTGATTTGAAGGGGAACGTCGTGGACCAAATCGAGATTCGCTTGTCCCGCTTGAGCGGCACGGACCTGCGTCGGTTTCATCGACGAATAGGTCACGCTTTGGGCTTTCGGCAAGGGCGGAGCCGGACGCGCCGGTGCGCTCGCTGCGACCGGTTCCGGCTCGGGAACGCGCGCCGCGGATGGAATCTCGACGGCATTGGAGGACCCGCCGATTCCGAGCTTCGAGAGTGTGATCGCGGCGAAGTCGATACTGAGTCGCGTATGGACGTCGGCTCCGACTTGCACGCCGCCGTCGTACGACTCGAAGGGGGGAGGCGGCAGCAACGTTGCATCGCTGCACAACGCAGCGTGAACGCCGTCGGTCGACGTCCCGATGTCCTTGGCAAGTTGTTCGGCCATGGCGCCGGCGATCTGCGAAACCGTTTCCGATGCGATCGAGAGTTGCATGGGACCCATTTCCGCCAAGTCGTCCATGCCGCCGAGCATGATGCCGACCACCTGCTGCATGTCGGCCTTCGGAAAGCGCACGACGATCTGCGCGCCGAGCGACGGGATTTCGGCGACCGTCACCAATTCGTCACCGTCGGTTCGAATCGAGCCTTCGTGGTCGTTGCGCGAAGCGCCGGTCGCGGCCGACGGCGCTTCCACCAACCGGCCGAGAACGGCCCCGGCTGCCCCCAGCATGGAATCGGCAAGTTGTTGAATGTCGGGCATGCGTTAATCGTCCTCGCTCTCAAGCACATTTGCGACTTGAACGGCCAAGTGGTCTTTGTTGACGCCCGGAAAAACCCGGAATTTATCTTTCTCATTGACTCGCGCCGAGAGTGGGTCGGTCGTGAGCTTATCGAACACGATAACATCGCCTTCGCGCAGTGCGACCAGGTCGCGCAGCGAAACCATCGTTTTGGCAAGCTCCACTTCGACCTCGACGCCGGCGCGCTCGACGTTGCGCGTCAACTGTGCGATGTCTTCTTCCGTCACGCCGCGGCCCGCAATCAAACTCGGGGACCATTGAAAATCCGTAAGTTGTTGCGTGATCGATTGCAAAACGAGGTAAGGCAAGCAGAAGTTCATCACGCCTGCCATGTCGCCGATTTTCAGTTCCATCGAAACGTAAGCGACTATTTGATCGAGCGGAATGATGCGTGGGATGAATTGCGGATTGGAGTCTAGCGCTTCGATCTTAAGCGAGAGCGTTAGGAGGTAGTTCCATGATTCGCGATAGCTATTGAGCATGCGCGCCATGAAGCGCTGCATGAGCGTGCGCTCGATGTCGGTGAGGTCGCGAAGTCTATTCGGAAACCAACCGGGTCCCCCGAGCAGCCGGTCGATGATCGAGAACACCAAATTGAGATCGACCTGGACGATGCCGCTGCCGGGCAGCGGATCCATCGAGAAAATCCCCAAGATCGACGGAATGCCGATCGAGGCGATGAAATCGCCGTAGCTAATCTGCTCGATTGAAATAATGCTCGCTTCAACGCGGGTACGCAAGTAGACCGAAAGCGAGTTGTTGAGCAAACGCGTGAAGTTTTCGTGCAGCGTTCGCAGCGTGTGCAATTGGTTGTTGCTGAATTTATCTAGGCGTTTGTTGAAACGAAAATCGAACGACTTGATCCTGCGCCCATCGATCGCTTCTTTTTCCGGCGCACCGCCCTGCCCCGAGAGCTGATTGATGAGCGCATCAATTTCTTCTTGCGAGAGACTCGACATATACGGAAGTCTACGGCCCTTTCTCAGCGTTTGACAGCGTCGCATTAAGCAGGACGATATCAACGCGTCTGTTTTGCTGACGCTCCTGTTCCGTAGCATTCGAATTGCGCGGCTTGTACTCTCCGTAGCCTGCCGCGGAGACGCGAGTCGGGTTCATCTTATCGCGCTCGACGAGGTAGCGCGCGACATTGACCGCGCGCGAGGTCGACAGTTCCCAATTGGTCGGATACGACGACGTGTGGATCGGGACATTGTCCGTAAATCCTTCGACGCGAATCAAGTTACCGTTCTTCCTCAAGAGTTCGTTGATTCCGTCTAAAACTTTCAACGCCTCGGGGCGCATCACGGCGCTTCCGCTGTCGTAGTACGACCGGTCGGAAAGCAAGGTCACCACGAGACCCCGGTGGTCCATATGAATCTGGACTTGTTGCTCCAGGTGATTTAACTTGACGAATTTCTCGAGTTCTTTCTGGATCGCCGGGATGCTGGAAGCGGCATCGAACGATTGCTCGCCGTTCGCGCCGCCGCTCGGCGGCTGGTTCACGGACCACGTATTATTGAAGCCCGCCGTAACCTGCTTGGCAAACTCCTGCACCTTAACCTTGCTAATATTCGACATCGCAAATAGGATAATGAACAGCGCAAGCATGAGGGTAATCATGTCCGCGTAGGTGAGCAGCCAGCGCATCATGCCGGCCGTCTCCATCTTCTCTTCCTTTTGCTTGTTGCGGAACTTGGAATCCGCCGCACGCGCCGCGCTCTTGAGAGGTTGTGACATGAAAATCCGTCGTGTCCGCTACGCCGAGGACGCCGAGTAGCCGGCTTCGCCTGCCATGGCGCCGCCCTCTTCGATGTCGGTTTCGCGCTCCTTGGGATCCAAGAACGCGAGCAGTTTTTCCTCGAGCAGCCGTGGATTGTCACCTGCTTGGATGGCGAGAATCCCCTCGATCATGATCTCACGCACCAGCAGCAGTTCGCCGTTGCGCTCCTTGATTTTCGTTGCGATCGGGAGCCACAGCAAGTTGGCGAACATGATGCCGAAGAACGTGGCAACGAACGCCTGCGCCGTGGCAACACCGATCGTTCCGGTGATGTTGGTGCTATTGCCCATCTCGGAGAGACCTTTGAGCATGCCGATGAGTCCGAGCACCGTGCCGATGATACCCAGAGTCGGCGAGTAGCCGCCCAAGCAGTTGTACACCGACTCGGCTTTGGCGCCCGCCTCTTGCGCGTTGCTCACTTCGGTTTCGAGAACTTTACGAATGATTTCGGTATCGCGCCCGTCGATGACCAGTTGTATGCCCTTGCGCATGAATTCGTCGTCCAGCGCAGCGGCCTCGTTTTCGAGTGCGAGCAGTCCTTCGCGCCGGGCTTTCTCAGCGAACGACACCAGGGTCGCGATGACGTCGCGCTCGTGGTGGTTCACCTCGGCAAACGCGGTGCGCAACCCGCCGAAAAAACCACGGACGAACGTCCGGAGCGGAAACGACGTCAGGGTGGCGCCGAGGGTGCCGCCCAAAATCAGAAAAATTGCTTCCCAGCGCCCGAAGATGATCCGCGGATCGGCCCCGCCGATGTATCCCGCTAAAAAAATGGCGCCGAAGCCTAAAACTAGGCCGGCAATTGTCGCGAAGTCCAACGAACGATCTCCGGTTGGCAAGTGGCGTCTTTAGTTGGTATCGGCTCATGCCGCCCCAACATCAAGTCGCCCGCAACCGGGAGCGCTTGCTAGCCCGCTTCCGGTGGCCCGTAAATCCGTCGCTTGAACTCGATGATTTTGCGTTGTACCTCTGCCATCGGATCCCGGACGATCAGCTTATTGCCGGAGACGAGCGTCACCACCGTGTCGGGGGTTTCTTCGATTTGCTCGATGAGGTCGCAATTCACCATCAGTGAATGGCCGTTGAGTCTGGTCAGTGCTATCACATCTTCGTCCTTCGTCCCGATACGCTCAAAAAACTACGGGCGGCGGGCCCCTAAGGTTCCACCGCCCTTGTAACCCGCGATGACCTCCGTGTCACCCGGTAACGCCTTACGCGCGAAACGTAGAGACGCTAGTTCTCGCTGGCGCGCAGATTGATCAGCGTGATCAGATTCTGGTCGGCGGTGGTGATGCCGCGGCTGTTTGCTTCGAACGCGCGTTGCGCGACGATCAGTTTAGTAAACTGATCGGCAAGGTTCACGTTCGATTGTTCGAGCGCTCCGGAAACGACGCTACCATATCGGCCGTTCGTGCCGGTACCGATCTGTGCGAGTCCCGACGCCGACGTTTGCCCAAACTGGTTTCCACCCAAGCGCTGTAGGCCTTCTTCATTTTGGAAGGTTGCGAGCGCAACTTGGGCGAGCGTCTTCTGCTGGCCGTTCGTGAACGCGCCGGTGATCGAACCATCGAGCCCGATCGCAATATTCGAAAGAACGCCGGCCGCGTAGCCGTTTTGCGAAAGGACATGCGCGTTGTAGGGACCTTGAAGCGCGGCGTTATTCGAGTAGTCGAGCGCGATCGGACCCGGCGCCGGCGCGGGACCGCCTGCACTTGGGGCACCCGCCGGATTGCCGACGCTTGGACCCCACTGTGTAACGTTGAGCTGGTTACCCTGGTTGATGTTCGGCAGCCCCCCGCCCGCGGTGTGCAAATACGTTGAATCGGCGGGCGAAATTGCCTGACCACCGGAGACGCCTTCGATAGACGAAGAGTTGATGAACTGGCCGTTTTGATCGAAGTACGCATAGCCTATCGTGCCCGACGAGTTGGTTCCGTACGTCGGAGCAGTGACGACACCGCCGGCGCCGATCGAACCCGAGGTTGCGAGCGTTTGAACCTGCGTGCCGTCGGTGAAGGCAACGCTGATCTGCCAGCGCGATGAAACAGGCTTCGCCACACCTGCCGCGTTTTGAACGGTGCTTGGCAGACCGTTTTGCGCCGTGCCGACCGTAACGGTGTTCGTGCCGCTGAGCGTACCCGCCGCACCCATCGTGAACGTCGCTCCGCCCATGGTTACGACCTGACCGGCCACGACGCTTTGACTGTTACCGAGTGAGTCCGTAACCGTAGCCGTAGAGC
>JBDTFK010000327.1:0-4537 GCA_039937995.1 Vulcanimicrobiaceae bacterium
GCGGCGCACCGATTTCGGGTGAATAATACTGCGTTAAAACGAGGATGCGCACGTCTGCGCCCGATCCGCGATCGAAATGTGGGCCATCATCGCGTCGACAATGCGCCGGGCGCAGTGGCCGTCACCGAACGGCTTGATGGGTCGCGCGGGCAAGGGTCGCCGTGCGGCCGTCACGATACGCTGCGGATCGTGCCCTACGAGGACGTTCCAGTCTTCTTCCAACGTCTCGGTCCACTCGGTCGTATCGCGCAGGGTAACGCACGGCGTCCGCAGCGTTACCGCTTCTTTTTGCATGCCGCCGGAATCGGTAAGGATCACGCGCGCGTGAAGCTGAAGCGCGAGCGTGTCGGCATACGAGAGGGGCTCGCAGATTACGATCCCGTCACCCGACCCGACGTGAAGCGCATCGACGAGCGGACGCGTGCGGGGGTGGACCGGAAAAATCACGGGCATCGCAAGGCCGCGCAGTCCCGCAATGAGCTGCGCAAAGACGTGGCGGTCGTCCGTGTTCGAGGCTCGATGGATCGTCGCAAGGGCAAAGGCGTTTGACGAAACGGCAAAGCGGCGGAGCACGTCCGGTTGGGTGGGAAGACCCGCGGCGACTTGCAACGCCAAATCGACCATGAGGTCGCCGACGACCTCGATCGGACGATCGATTCCTTCGGCGCGCAATTGTCCCGCCGCCGACGCGCTCGGGGCCAGAAGTAAATCGGAGATACGATCGGCGACGAGCCGGTTGATCTCTTCGGGCATGCTGCGATCGAAGGAGCGCAAGCCTGACTCGACGTGAACGACCGGCACGTGCATCTTCGCGCCCACGAGCGCGCCGCCGAGCGTGCTGTTCGTATCGCCGTAAACGAGCACGCAGTCCGGCCGCGCCTCGGCGACCACCGGCTCTAAGCGGGCCATGATCTCGCCGGTTTGTGCACCGTGCGAAGCCGAGCCGACGCCGAGATGGTAACGCGGCTCGGGCAACCCGAACTCTTCGAAGAACACATCGCTCATGCGCTTGTCGTAGTGTTGACCCGTATGGACGAGCCACTCGTCAACGCCGCGCGCGGAAAATTCGCGAGAGAGCAGCGCGGCCTTGATGAATTGCGGCCGCGCGCCGACCACGCTTACGACGCGCACGCCTAAACGCTTGCGGGCTGCGGCGAGAGCGCCGTTCGCAGCGCGGTGCGCACCGCTTCGCGCGCTTCAGGTTTGAGCTCGGGGAACATCGGGAGGGAAAGCACTTCGCGCGCGGCGCGTTCCGAGTGCGGAAAATCGCCTTCTTTTAGCCCGAGGTTTGCATGCACTTCTTGCAGATGGAGGGGAACCGGGTAATACACCATCGTTTGGACGCCGGCGTCGGCAAGTTGCTTTTGAACGCGATCGCGGTTTTCTACCCGGATCGTGTACTGGTGGTACGCATGGTGCGTATCGGGCGTTTCGGACGGCGTAACGACGCGCTCGCCGAGGTTTTTCGAATACCAGGCGGCGTTGGCGCGGCGGTTGTCGATCCACGCGTCGAGATGCGGCAGTTTTACGCGCAGAATTGCGGCTTGCACTTCGTCGAGCCGGCTATTTACACCGAGCTCTTCGTGATGGTATTTCACGCGCCCACCGTGCGCGCGCAGGCTGCGCATGCGGTCGGCGAGATCCTTGCGGCCGGTCGTGACCATTCCGGCGTCGCCGTACGCGCCAAGGTTTTTCGATGGAAAGAAACTGAACGCGCCCACGTCGCCGAACGAACCGACGCGTTTACCGCCGATCGACGCGCCGATCGCTTGGGCGCAATCCTCCACGACGCAAAGGCCGTGCTTCTCGGCAATCGCCAGGATTTCGTGCATCGGCGCGGGATGGCCGTACAGGTGGATGGGTATGATTGCCTTGGTGCGCGGCGTAATCGCCGCTTCGATCAGCGACGGATCGATGTTATACGTTTCCGGGTCGATATCGACGAAAACCGGGGTGGCGCCGACGATTCCGATCGCTTCGGTGGTTGCCACGAACGTGAACGGAGTCGTGATCACTTCATCGCCGGGGCCGATATCGAGCGCGCGAAGAGCAAGGTGCAGCGCATCCGTGCCCGAGTTCAGGCCGACTCCGTATTCGCAGCCGATATAGGCGGCAATTTCGGCTTCGAGCGCCTTGACGTTTGCGCCGTTGATGTAGTGGCCGCTTGCGAAAACGTCGGTAACCGCGCGGTCCAGTTCGGATTTTAACGATTGGTACTGTTCGGTAAGGTCGAGGATGGGTATCATTTTGCTCTCCGCACGGATTCGCCGGTTTTTTCGTACGGGCGCGCGCACTCGGAGCAGGTCGCGCGATCGTTTTCAAACGCGAGTTTTACTCCACATTCGCAGGCGTAGCCGCGGACGCGCGCCGGATTTCCGTACACCATGGCGTACGCCGGAACATCCTTGGTTACGACGGAACCCGCGCCGACAAACGCAAACTCGCCCAGCGTGTTTCCGCAGACGATGGTGGCGTTTGCACCGATCGACGCGCCCCGTTTCACGATCGTCTCGGCGTAGTCGGCCGAGGTGTTGCGCGGTGTGGCGGATCGCGGCGTGTTCACGTTGGTGAAGACCATGCTCGGACCGCAGAACACGTCGTCCTCCAGGATGACGCCTTCGTAGACGGAGACGTTGTTTTGGATCTTGACGTTGTTACCGATTCGCACGCGCGGTGAGACGACGACGTTCTGGCCGATCGAGCACCGCTCGCCGATGACCGCGCCGGACATGACGTGGCTGAAATGCCAGATTTTCGTGCCGGCGCCGATTTCGGCGGGCTCGTCGACGTAGGAAGATTCATGAACGAAGTACCGTTTCGTCCGGTCCATAACGGTCAAGCGAAGGCCTCCTCGGATGGGTGATATGCGTGGTTACCCAGCATCGAAAGGACCGCAACCACGCGCAATCCTTCCTCGCCGTCGGTAAGGGGATGCGTCCCCGTTTCGACGGCATCGATAAACGCGCGCATTTCCGCCGCGAGCGGTTCGGCCGGGGTGAAGTCGATCGTGCGCGAATCTTCGCGCCACAGTTCGGGGCGCCCGTGATCGTCCGGGCGGTCACCGCACGGCGTGAGCGTAAGCTCGGCGCCGGCGCGCGAGTCCACTAAACGCAGGACGCCCTTGGAACCGAATACGTCGAGCCGAGACGATTTGTCGGGATCCAACCAACTCACTTCGATATGCGCCGTGCGGCCGCGCTCGAACTCGAGATCCGCGTACGCAAAGTCCGCGATCTGCTCGCGGACGAACCCTGCGAGCGAGCCGCGCACGCTCTCCGGGAAGGATTCGAAGATTTCGAGAACGAGCGCCACGTCGTGCGGAGCGAAACTCCACCAGACGTTCTCGTGCGCGCGCAATTTTCCGAGCGACAGACGGCGCGATCGCACGTGCCGCACTTCGCCGATCGCTCCTTCGCGAATCAAACCGATCAACCGCTGCACCGCCGGATGGTAGAGCAACACGTGCCCGACAAAGAGCGTGCGCTTTCCGGCGCGCGCGGCGCGAACGACGGTGGATGCGTCTTCCGGGCTCATCGCGAGCGGTTTTTCGACGAACACGTGCTTACCCGCGGCGATCGCCTCGAGGGCAAGCTCGGCATGAACGGCGGCCGGCGCCGCAATCACGACCGCATCGATGTTTCGCTCGAGCAGCGAACTAATCTCAAATTCCAGGCCGGCATCGGGATAGTTTAACGCGACGTTCGCAAGCGCCGCTTCGTTGGCGTCGCACACGCTTTCGAGCACGCCGAGCTCGGAGCAGACGCGGACGAGATTCGTCCCCCAATATCCCGAACCGACTACGCCGACCTTCATAGCATCACCACGTTGTCGCGGCCCTCCCGGCAGTTCTTTGTAGCATTACGCGTGTCGATAACGAGCTTCGCTGCATCGCAAACCTTTGCGTAGTCGATCGAGGAGTGATCGGTGAGGATGAGCACGGCGTCGGCGCGTTCGAGTTGTTCCTTTGCGAGCGGCACCGAGTGCCATGTTCGCTCGTGTTCGCCGACAAAGCTCGGCACGTGCGGATCGTGGTAGTCGATGCGCGCCCCATCTTTATTAAGCAGATCCATAACCTTCAACGCGGGCGATTCACGCCAGTCTTCAATGTCGCGCTTGTACGCGACACCGAGGACGAAGATGCTCGAGCCCTTGATCGAGCGGCCGAGTTCGTTAAGCGCGCGCATGACTTTTTCACGAACGAAATACGGCATCGTCCAGTTAATTTCGCCCGCCAACTCGATGAATCGCACGTTCATGTCGTATTCGCGCGCTTTCCAGGCAAGGTAGAACGGATCGAGCGGGATGCAGTGTCCACCCACACCCGGACCCGGATCGAACCGCATGATTCCAAACGGCTTGGTCTGCGCCGCGTCGATGACGTCCCACACGCTTATGCCCAATCGGTCGCACAGTAGGGTCATTTCGTTTACCAGAGCGATATTGACCGCGCGAAACGTGTTTTCGAACACCTTCGTCATCTCGGCGACCCTCGGCGAGCTTACCGGAACGACGTTAATGATCGTCTGTTGATAGAACG
>JBDTFK010000328.1:0-22010 GCA_039937995.1 Vulcanimicrobiaceae bacterium
ATCGCGCAATCCAGGCGGTGAAAATACGCGCAGGGCACTCGCGCAACTGCGCGGCATCGCATCGGGAACAAAAGCAAACGACGCCGCGCTGCTTCGCGCCGCGCAGTGCTACGCCGCCATCCGGAAGGAACGAACGTGAACGAGCAGACGTCACACGCGCACCTCGTCGCGGAGCGGGTTCGCGACGCACTCTCTCGCGCGCTCGTCGGTGGAGACCAAGTCGCATTCGCGCTGCTCGTCGCGCTCTATACGCGCGGCCACATCTTGATCGAAGGCGTGCCCGGCACCGGGAAGACGCTTGCGGTTCGGGCGTTTGCCGCCGCACTCGGGTTGAAATTCCGGCGCATTCAATTTACGCCGGATATGATGCCCGCGGACGTCATCGGGACGATGGTGTTCAATCCGAAAACGGCGGAGTTTTCGGTACGAAGCGGCCCGATCGACGCACACGTCGTTCTCGCGGACGAGATCAACCGCACGCCGCCGAAAACGCAAGCGGCGCTTTTGGAAGCGATGGAAGAAGCCCAGGTGACGATCGACGCCCGGCCGCTTTCGCTGCCGGCGCCTTTCATCGTATGCGCTACCCAGAATCCAATCGAATACGAAGGCACGTATCCGCTACCCGAAGCGCAACTCGACCGCTTCATGGTCAAAATCGCTGCCACGTACCCGGGGAAAGACCAGGAGCTGGACCTCTTGGCGCGCGTGGCCGCCGGCTTCGATGCGCGCGCGCTCGAACTTTCCGGAATCACCGCCGTCACCAATGCGGCCGAAATTCTCGCCGCACAGCATGCCGTTCGCGAGGTGCATGTTGCGGCGGAAATTCAAGCGTACATCTACGAAATCGTCGCCGCGACGCGTGCCAGTGCGCGGCTCGCACTCGGGGCGTCCCCTCGCGCGGGGGTTGCGCTCTTGCACGCGGCGCAAGCCGCTGCGTCCATCGACGGGCGCGACTACGCGACGCCCGACGACGTTAAAGACGTTGCGCCGATGGTACTGCCGCACCGGTTGATCGTTCAACCGGAGGCCGAGATTGAGGGCGTTGACGCCGCTGCGACACTCGCGGCCATTTTGCGCGCGGTACCCGTACCGCGCAATTAGCGTGCGTCTCCCGCTCTGGTTCTCCGCGCGTTTCTACTGGGCGCTCGGTGCAATCGCGATCTTGTCGGCTGCTTCGCCGGGAGTTGCGCTTTTCGAACCGCTCGCGGTCGCAGCTGCCGTTCTCCTTGCGCTCGGCGTCGGTATCGATCTCGCGCGCGGGCCCCGCGCGGCCGATGTCGTCGTCGTTCGCCGCATTCCGGAGCACATCGCGCTGCGGCGTGCGGTTATCATAACCCACGATGTGTTCAATCGATCCCGCGCGGCGATACGTTTCGAGGCGGTCGAGGCACCGCTTCGAACGCTCGAGTTCGAGAACGGCGTGACGCCGACGCACATCCCTGCGGAACGCCGCGTATCGATCGAGCGCACGGCAATGCCGGTTGCACGAGGTAGCGATCGCTTCTCGACGATATACGTAACGTACGAAAATAGCCTCGGCCTGATTCGCCGGTACGCGCGCATCGATGCAGCGCAGCCTTTTCGCGTTTACCCCGACCTTTCGGCGGTGGAGCGGTACGGCGCGCTCCACATACGCAATCGATTGATCGATGCGGGCGTGCGCCGGATGCGCCTGCGAGGCCCGGGCAGCGAGTTCGAAAGCTTACGAGAATACGCCGAGGGCGATGCGTTCCGCGCGATCGACTGGAAGGCAACGGCGCGGCGCGGAAAAATGATGGTGATGCAGCACGAAGTCGAGCGTAGCGGCGATGTGATGTTGCTGCTCGACTGCGGGCGACTGATGACCGCACGCGTGGGCGCGCAGCGCAAACTCGACTATGCGATCACCGCGGCACTTTCCGTAGCGTCGATTGCGTCGCTCGCCCACGACCGCGTCGGCATCGCTGCGTTCGCGGGTGACATGCTGGTTGCGCGCGCCCCGCGCTCGACCGCCGCATCGATTCGCGATCTCACGCGCGCGATATACGATCTGGAGCCGCGGTTCGAAGAATCCGACTACGCGCGGGCCGCTGCATACTTGCGATCGCATCTCCGGCGCCGGAGTTTGATCGTGCTCTTCACCGACGCGATCGATCCCGTCGCCCAAAGTACGGTTCTCGCCGAACTCGGATCGCTCGCCAAACGTCACCGCATCCTGTGCGTATTCATGAACGATGCCGCGGTTGCGGGCACGCTCGCGCGCACGCCGGCGGACGTTGATGATGCCTATCGCCTGAGTGTCGCGATCGAACTTGCTCGCGAACGGTCGCTCGGAGCGCGCATTCTCGCGCGTGCCGGGATCGATGTCATCGACGTTCCGGCCGCAAAGCTTGCCGTCGCGACGATCGATGAATATCTAAAAATTAAATCGCAAGGCGGGCGCCGGCACTTTACGACGATAGGTTGATGCGCAGGAACGCTAACGTGCGTTGCCAGGAATCTTCCGCCGCGACCGGCTCGTATGCCGCGCGCGTCGAGTCGCAGAACGCGTGTCCGGCGCGCGGATAGATTTTCACGTCGTTCCGGACGCGTAACCCGCTCCGAAATGCCTCAACGCGGGCGACGGGAATGCCCGCGTCGTCGGCGCCGTAGCTCGCGCCGATCGGGATGTCGACGTTCGCCGGATCGACGTCGGGCGAAAGGCCGTACCAAGCTGCGACCGCATCGAACGTGCCTGCGTAACCCACTGACCTGCGCATCGCCACGACGCCGCCCATGCAGAAACCGGCGATCGCCATTTTCGTGCCGGGGACGCGCGCACGTAACCAACACGCGGCGGCGGCGATGTCGGGATCGACCGTTTCCGCCGAAAGCCCACGCGCGAACGGAAGGAACGCGTGATGGTCCGACGATCCGTCACCGTCCGGCGCGTCGAAGCGGGCGTAGAGATCGGGAACGACCGCCGCAAATCCGCACGATGCGAAGCGCCGCGCGGTCTCGCGCTGATTCGCATCGATACCGAAAAGGTGCATGGCCAGCACGACGCAGGGCGTTTCGCTCTGGAGGTGTCGCGGCGCGGCGTAGTACGCACGCATGGGTTCGCCGTCGCGATCGATCTCAACAAACTGCGCGACGATACGGGCGTCGTCTTCGTCGATTCGTTCGGTCATGCGCACGATTATGCGGCGAGAAGGCGCGCCGTGAAATGCGTTATGTCGTTGAAAAAATACGCAAAATGTGCTATGTTTTGCGATGTCGCGAAGCGCCGCGGTTGCGCCCGGCAAAGCCGAAATATGCGATTAATGCTACTGCGGTGAGGGCGCCGAATGCAAGGCGGTACGTTGCAGGCAGGCGCAGCGGGGAGTAAAATCCCTCGATCGTGCCCGCGACGACAAGCATCGATGCGACTCCGGCGATAAGGACCCCCGCGCGTTGCGCGTTTTGCGCGACGGCATCGCGGCGGCGCAGCCGCCCGGGCGCAAGGATGCCCGCCGCAATCAGAAGTCCGGCCGCTCCCGCAATTTGAATTGCCGTAAGTTCGATAACGCCGTGCGGTGCGATTGTGGACCAAAAATCCTTCTCGAATCCGGCGTTTGCAAAAAGAGCCCCGACGCCGCCGAGCATCAAACCGTTTTGTATCAGAATCCAAACCGTGTAAACGCCGAGCGACACGCAACCGGCGAACGCGAGGATCGCTACCTTGACGTTGTTCGCGATGATCGCGCTCGACATCAACGGCGATTGTGCCGGATCGAAGCCGAAGTTCGAATCGTGCAGACTCTTGCGGATCTCCGCGGGAATGATATCGGCCGGAAGCAGTGCGAATGCATCCGCCGGATGTGTGCGTATCACGACGTAGCCGATGATTGCGCAAACGACGGTCAATAAGCTGCACGCAAGAATCGCTACGAACGAGTTCCGGAACTCCGCGGGAAAAGCATGCGAGTAAAACCACGCAACGCGTGCGGGTCCCGTTGTGGTATCGGCTCCGTAGACGCAAGCGTGCGCGCGCGCCGTCAGCCGGTTAAGGTAGGCTGTAAGGGCGGCGTCGTAACGGCGTCCTCGCGCGTAGGCAAGGTCGCTCGTGACCGCGCGATAGAGCCGGCCGATCGCCTCGATTTCATGCGAAGTCAGGCGGCGAACCCCGCGCCGCGCGACGCGGACGAGCAGCGCGTCGAGTTCATCCCACGCGGGTCCACGATTGGCGACGAAGGTGGCTTGCGTCACGGCGTCCCAACTTATGCGCCGATGGAACGAACCCTGGATGTCCGTACCCCCGAAAGCGTCGCGTTTAGCTACGAACTCGCGGGAATCGGAAGTCGTTTTCTCGCCGTCGCGATCGATTTCGTCGCACAGATCGGCATTCTAGCCCTGGTGTTTTGGGGGCTTTACCTGATCTCGCGCGGAGCCCCGCCGGCGCCGCATCTTCCTGCGGGCGAACGGTTTTGGTCCAACGTCGGGGTGGCGATCGTCATCGCGATCGTATTCTTCGTTTTCTTTGGATACTTCATCGCGTTCGAAGCGCTCTGGAACGGGCAAACGCCCGGGAAGCGTGCCATGGGCCTACGCGTCGTGCGCGACGGCGGCTATCCGATCGATTTCACGTCGTCGCTCGTGCGTAACCTCGTGCGCGTCGGCGAGGCCGCCCTCGGTACCTATGCGATTGCCGGCATCGTAGCCGTTCTTTCCCCGGAGAACAAGCGTATCGGTGACATTGCCGCGGGGACGATCGTCGTGCGAGACGCGCGCATGTCCGGCGGGCGAAGCACCCTCGACGCCCTTTCCGCGCAGCCGCAGTACGCTTCGACGGCGTACCTTAGCGGCGAGGAGCGAGCGCTCGTGAAGCGCTTTCTGGAACGACGATTCGCCCTCGAGGGCGCGCGTCGGCGCGCACTCGCGGCACAGATTGCCGGTCGCGTCCGTTCGCGACTTCCCGCCGAGATGGCAAATCTCGACGACGAATCGCTGCTCGAGCGTCTGTAGAAGTGTGTCGGACGCGCGCAATCGAGAGGCGCCCGCGGCTTAGATTCGAACGACCGCACGGTGAGCAAGACGTCTTTCATCATCGTCGCATTTGCCATGATGGCGCTCCTTTTCGTACCGCTGAAATCAAACGCATCGACGCCGTACATTTTTCAAGATCCGACGCTGAGCCGTTCGGAAATCGCATTCGAATGGGGTGGAAATATTTGGGAGGTCGCGCGTAGCGGCGGCGCCGCCCGACGTCTCGTTACGGGGTTCGATCTCGAAGGCGCGCCGTTTTTTTCGCCGGACGGTTCGATGCTTGCGTTCACCGGTAATTACAACGGCAATCTCGACGTCTACGTCGTTCCGTCCGCCGGCGGCGAGCCGCGCCGCCTAACCTTTCATCCGGGCGCCGACGTGGCAGTCGGATGGACGCGGGACGGAAAGAACGTGCTGTTTTGCTCGGGTCGCGCGAGTTATGCCGACGAGAACATGCTCTACACGATTCCCGCGAGCGGCGGTTTTCCCAAAGCGCTCCCGCTCGGCATGGCGGAATCCGGGTCGTACTCGCCCGATGGAACGCATCTTGCCTACGTGGCAACCTCGCAATGGGAGCCGCAATGGCAGCACTATCGCGGCGGGCAAACGACCGGCGTGTGGATTGCGAACCTCGCCGATTCGAGCGTCGTGAAGATACCGCGACCCAATTCGAACGACCGCAATCCGATGTGGGTCGGCGATACGATCTACTTTCTTTCGGACCGCGCCGGACCCGCAACGCTTTATGCCTACGACACGTCGTCGCAACGCGTTCGCGAGGTCGTGCGAAACAACGGCGGCTTCGACGTGCTCTCGGCAAACGAGGGACCGGGCGGCATCGTCTACGCGCAACTCGGCTCGCTGCATCTCTACGATACGAGTACGGGCGCGGAGCACGCCGTTTCCGTCACGATGTCGGCCGACATGCCGCAACTCGCGTCACACTGGATGAAGGTCGGCACCGAGATCGAGAACGCAAACATCTCCCCGACCGGCGTGCGCGCGGTTTTTGAAGCGCACGGCGACATCTTCACCGTTCCGGCCCAGCACGGGGATATCCGCAATATCACGCAGACGCCGGGGAGCGCCGACCGCGACCCCGCGTGGTCGCCGGACGGACGTTGGATCGCGTATTTCTCCGATCGAAGCGGTGAATACGCATTGCACGTCCAGGACCAAAGAGGGCTTCGTCCCGCGCGCGTTATCGCACTAGCCGATCCCTCGTTCTACTACACGCCGGTATGGTCGCCGGACAGCAAAAAAATTGCCTATACGGACAAGCATTTAAACCTGTGGTACGTCGACCTCGAACATTCGGTCCCCGTTCGGATCGCGCACGCCCCTTACGAAACCTTTGGGGCGGTCAGCTTTAACGCTCAGTGGTCGCCGGATAGCCGCTACGTTGCATACAACGCGCAGCTTACAAACTTCCTCAATGCCGTGTTTGTCTACTCGCTTGAAAATGCGAGATCGACCCAAGTTACCGACGGCATGAGCGATAGCCGCAATCCGGCGTTCGATCGCAGCGGCAAGTATCTGTATTTTCTGGCGAGCACCAACACGGGACTCACGGCAAACGGGCTGGATATGACGAGCGATCAGCATCCGACCAGCAGCGATCTCTACGCGGCGGTACTGCAAAGCGACGCCGCCTCGCCGAACAAGCCGGAGAGCGGCGACGAGCCGGAAGCCGAGCAGCCCGCACCGTCGCCCGCTCCCGCCGCGAGCGCGCATCCGCAAGTAAAGGATCGCATCGTTCGCATCGACTTCGAGGGACTGCAGCAGCGCATCATCGCGCTGCCCGTTCCCGCGGCCAACTACATTGGACTGAACACCGGCGCCGCGGGCGACGTGTATCTTTTGGGCGCCCCGCTCACAACCGTCGATGCCGAGCAGCCGCCGCTTTCGGTCGTAAAATTCGATATACGCTCGCGCCGAGTGCAAATGCTGGCGCAGGGAGTCGCGAATTTCGCGTTATCGTTTGACGGCAAACGAATGCTGCTGCAGCAGGGCCGGCATTGGTCGATCGCCGGAAGCGACGCGCCGCCGAAGCCCGGTGAAGGTCTGCTCGCGACGGACGAAATGGAGCTGCGTTCCGTGCCGCGCGATGAGTGGGCCCAGATGTATCGCGAGACATGGCGTATCGAGCGCGATTTCTTCTACGACAAGACGTACGGTGGGCTGAACCTCGCTCAGGCGGAACGCCGCTTTGCCGCGTTTCTTCCCGGTCTCGGTTCCCGCGACGATCTCACGTTTCTTACGCATCAAATGCTGAGCTATCTTTCGACCGGGCATATGTGGGTTCGCGGTGGAACCGAGCCGGAAATGGAGCACGTCAACGTCGGTTTGCTCGGCGCGGACTATGCCGTAGAGAACGGTCGCTATCGCGTTGCAGAAATATACAACGGTGAAAACTGGAATCCTCAACTGCAGGCGCCGCTCACGCAACCCGGCGTGGGAGTACATGTAGGGGACTATCTCATTGCGGTAAACGGCCACCAGCTTCACGCAACCGACAACGTGTATCAGGCCTTTGAGGAAACCGCCGGCAAGCAGACCACGATTACCGTCGCCGCAAGTGCCGACGGGGCCGCCGCGCGCGAAACGACGGTCACGCCGCTTCCCAGCGAACATGCGCTACGAAATCTCGCCTGGATCGAGCACAACCGCCGCGAGGTCGATCGCTTGAGCGGCGGAAAGCTCGGATACGTCTATTTGCCCGACACGCAGTACGGCGGCTTCACGAACTTCAACCGCTACTTCTTCGCTCAGGTAAACAAACAGGGTATCATTTTAGACGAACGCTTCAATCATGGGGGGCAGGTCGCCGATTACATTATCGACATGCTCGGGCGCAAGCCGATGAGCATGCTCGTTGCCCGCGATGGAAAAACCACGATCGACCCACCGCTTGCAATCTACGGCCCGAAAGTGATGATCATCAATCAGTACGCGGGCTCGGGCGGCGATGCAATGCCGTGGTACTTCCGCAAGGCGCACATCGGCCCGCTCGTTGGGGTCACGACGTGGGGAGGCCTCGTTGGAATCGGCGGCTACCCGCGGTTAATGGACGGCGGCACCGTCATGGCGCCGCGCATCGCGATCGGCGGACTTCACGGGCAATGGGAAGTCGAGGGCCACGGAATCGCGCCGGACATCGAGGTATGGCAGGACCCGCAACTCACGCGCCTCGGTCGCGATCCGCAACTCGAAACCGCGGTCGATACGGCGATGCGAATGCTACGCGAACACCCGGTTCCAACGTTCGTTGCCCCGCCCTATCCAAACCATCACGAACAACTGCCCCCGGCTAGGCGCTTCTAAACTTCGCAATAATCTCGCGCGCGAAGCGCATGGCGTCTTCCTTGGTGCGATCGTAGAGCTGTGAGGCTTGACCTTTGCTCATATGACGTCCGTGTTCGAGATAAAACGTTACGCCCTCGCCCACGACGATCGTACCCGCGTAAGCGATCGCGCCTTTGATCGCGACGCCGGCGACTGGGACGAATCCAACGAGTTCGCGCGCGAGCGTTCTCCAGCCGAAACCGCCGCCGATAATCGGCAGCAGTTGCCACATGCGTTGCACGTCGGGGTCTTTTCCGTAGGTCGCTTCAACGTGTAGGAGCAACATCATCTGAATGCCGGTGATCGCAACCATGTCGCCCGCCGACGCGAACGCACCGAGCACGATGCCGACGATCGGAATGTGGTCGACCACCGCGCTTGCAAGCGCGACTTTCAGCGAGTTGTTTGCGGCGTCGCGTGTTAGCTTTGCGGCAACCGTTTCGCGCAATGGCGGAAGGCGGCGCCCGACGGCAATCTCGACGCCTTTTGACGCTTCGATGATGTGCGGGAATACGCGGCTGCGCAGCGCGTCCTTCGAGATCTCGGGTACCACGTACTCGCCGACCTCGCGAGGCGCGGGCAGCGTCGAAGGTCCCGAGGGCGTCGATTGCGGGTCGACGGTGACGGCGAGAACGGGAACCGGCAACGCCGCGAGCGGCGTCATATGTGCGCCGGCGAGATCGCCGGGGCGGCCGAGAAATACGACCACGCGAACTTCCGCCGGCGACGTAACGAGCGGCGTGCCGGGAGCGATGGTCTCCAAGCAGGCCGCAGCATCGATGGGTACCGAGCCGTCGTCGTGACCGCTAAGGAGTAAGGCTCGAAACCCTGCGATCAGTGCCGGGTCGCCGCAGAGAAGAAAGCGGAAGGGTTTGCGGACGTTCGCATGCACGGCCGTGACGTCGATGCCTTTGCGAACGAGACGAAAAAGATCGCGGGCGCCAATCGCCGATGACATGGATGCTCCTTACGTGTTGTTCGGATTCATTTCTTTGGTCGGGTCGTCCGTGTAGTCCAAATAGACGAGGCCGGTGAGAATTTCAAGCGGCCACGCATGCATGCCGTGCTCGTCGGCAATATCCACGGCCGACTTTTTCGATGTCATCATCTCGCTGACGATCGCTTCCGGCGTGCTTTTGATGTCGGCCGCGAGGATCGTTGCGACCGCGACGTCACCGGGCGTTATATTGTTGCGGAGCATGCTCGTGTAGTCGATACCAACGCTACCGAACCGGTGGTTGAGCGAATACTGGAGCGTAGCGTAGCGTTGCGGCGACGTTCCGACCCCGAGCAAGGTGATCCGCGCGGAGATTTGGCGCGTACGCGCCATGTTGTACAGTTGTGCCGCTTGCGATCCTTCGGTTGCGGCTTGGTTGAAACCGGTCGTTGCGCGTTGGATGATCGGAAGCATTCCGGTATACGAGCTTTCGCTGATATCGTTGCGTTGTAAGTTGAGCGGAGCTTGGGCGAGCGCTTTGAAGAGCGCGTCGAGATCGCCGAGCGATTGGTCGAGGGCTGTCAGCGAAACGCGGGCGCCGTCGACGGCGCGCACCATATCGCTGTCGGCTTGCTGCAGTTGCGAGAACATGCTCGGGTACGACGGCAGCACGGCGAGCGAATCGGCCGGTATCGTCGCCAGGTCGAGCGGCGCCTGCATCTCCTTGAGGATATCGCGGCTATCGCGTAACAAACCGGATTCTTTGTTTTTCTCAAGCGATCCGACACCGTCGATTGCATCGCCGTCGTCGCCGAGCGCGCTGTTGATTGAACGCGACATCCCGGTAAGGTTCTTAAAGATGGATTCCAGGCGCGACCCGTGGGCAACGTTGACGTTGTTAAAATTGGGAATCTCGTAGCGCAGTGCGTCGGTGCGCGCGTTGATTTGCTTGAGCTGATCCTTGCCTTGATCGCGCCGCGCGCCGATTTGCTGCGACGCTTGGATCTGGGTGGCTTGGACCCCGGCGAGCAGCTGGCGAAGTTTTCCGAGGTTCGGTTTCACGAGCGTTACGCGCTGCGTTTCCATTTCGCGTAACGAGGCGATGCGCTGCGAGGCAAGGGCCCGGGTTTCCGGCGAGCCTTTTTGTGCGGCCTCGGCCAACGTTTGTTCACTTTTGCTCGGGTATCCGAGCGCGAGTTGGCTTTGGCCGAGTTCGAGCAACGCCTCGGCATTGCTCGGATCCGTTTTAAGAATGTCGGTAAGTTTGACGTCGGCAAACTCGTAGCGGGCGCGTTCTTCGTCGCTCGCCGCCTGCACGATCTGCTGCTGTTCGGTCACGACCTTCGGGTCGAGTTCCGGATACCCGACCAAATGCGAAACGCGGGCTTTTGGACCGGGATGATCTTGCAGATATTTTGTGAGGAGATCGCTATGCTGGTCTTCGAGCACGGCGAGATGCGCCGTCATGGTTTCCATCGACTCCGGGTCGTAGCCGGCGCGGGACATCAGCTGTAAACCCGTGCGATCGGCCTGCAGTTCGTCGGCGCGTTGCATTTTGGCCATTGCGCCCGCTTCGAGGAGGTTCCCAAAGTTGTAGATGAGCGGTGAGATAAACGAGGCCAAGCCGAAAAGAATGCTGAGCGCTTGGGCCTTCGACTGCATCGTAACTTCGTGCCGGCGTTCGATGTGTCCGGTTTCGTGCGCGACGACCGCGGCGAGTTCATCGTCCGATTGGACAAAATCGATCAGCCCGTCGTAGACGTAGATGTAACCGCCGACCGTTGAAAACGCATTGACCTGTTTGTCTTTGATAATCTTGACGTTGTACGGAACGTCCTTGCGCGCGACTTGCTTCCAGAGCTTGTCGGCGATCGATTGCACGTAGGCATTGAGCAACGGATCGGTCTCGATCACGTTACCGTCGACAATCGACTCGTCTTCTTGGCGGCCAAGCTGGATCTCCGCCTGGGTCGACATGGCCTGCGATGGTGCCGGGACGCCGGCACACAGCAGTGAAAGAATTGCGGCGATGGGCACGATCCGGCGAATCATGGGCATGAACAACAACCTTACCTACTCTACGGCCCGCATCAGGATACCCTACCTACGGGCGCATCTCTATGTTACGTCAGTTGGCGCAAACGTCAAACGCGCGAGCGGCCTCCCACGTTACGGTCGCTTGCTGTGGATTGCGTGTGCATAATCGAGAAGTTCTTGCGAATCCCGGTGAATTCGGCAAGGGGATATAGGTCGGAGCTTCGCATTCCGGAGCCCAATGACGCTCTTGCGCGGACGAGGCCTGGGCCTCGAAATCATGCTGGCCGGGCGGGACTTCGACGCGGCGCTTGAGGAATTGGCGGAACGCTTCGCCGAGCGCCCAGGGTTTTATCGGGGCACCCCCGCCACGGCGGCGTTTGGGGCCGGCGCGCCGACCCGCGAGCAGCTCGACGTGCTTCGCACGGTTCTCCAGTCCGGGGGCGTGGAACTCAAGGGCCTTTCGGGTTCGGTCGAAGCCGAGGCGCTGGCGCTCGAAAACGATTTGGAATTCGTTCGCGCGCCGGCCGGGTCCGAAGAACTCGCGCGCCGCCGTGCCCTTCGTCCCAAGCGCGAGTTAAAACTCTCGGACTCGGCGCGGTCGCTGGTGGCCGATTTTGCCGGTGCGCGCGCCGATATCGCGGATCGCCGGAAACGGGGCGAGACGAGTGTCCGCCGTTCGCCTATCGCGCCGCCCCCGTCGGCCGTGGCCGCCTCCGCTTCCCCCACGCAACTGCAGCTTGTCGAACCGTCGCCCGCGACGTTGTATCACGTGGGGACGCTTCGCGGTGGTCAGTCGTTGCATCACGTCGGCAACATCGTCGTCGTCGGAGACGTGAATCCCGGAACCGAACTCATCGCAAGCGGTGACGTCGTTGTTTTCGGGCGCTTGCTCGGCGTCGCGCACGCCGGCGCGCAGGGCGACGCAGGTGCGCGTGTGTACGCATTGCATCTCGATGCAACGCAACTGCGCATCGCAACGTGTATTGCCGCAAATGAAGGCCCGCGTAAAGCCGCGGAGGAACCCGAAGCAGCAATGGTGGCCGATGGAAAAATCGTGATCGTGCCGCTCGATAAAGCAGGGGAGGTGCTCGCACGATCATGAGCGCTCGTAGAATCGTTATTACGTCGGGAAAAGGCGGTGTCGGGAAAACGACGACGACGGCCAACCTCGGCGCGACCCTTGCAAAGCGCGGAAAACGCGTGATCCTCATCGACGCCGACATCGGCTTGCGGAACCTCGATCTCGTGCTCGGACTCGAGAAACGCATCGTATTTGATGTCGTCGAAGTTGCCGAAGGCCGGTGCCAACTTCGACAAGCGCTGATCAAGGATAAGCGCTTCGAGACGTTGTGGATTCTTCCGGCGGCGCAAACCCGTGACAAAGATTCGATCACGGAAGAACAGTTTGCGGCGATCGTTGCCGAGGCGGCCGAAGTGGCCGATTTCGTTCTCATCGATTGCCCGGCCGGGATCGAGCGGGGTTTTCGCAACGCGATCGCGGGCGCGAAGGAAGCAATCGTCGTCACAACTCCGGAAGTAAGCGCGATCCGCGACGCCGACCGCGTTGTCGGTAAGCTCAACGAAAAGCAGCTGCCGATTCGCTTGATCGTCAACCGCTTGCGCCCAGAAATGGTCCGCACCGGCGACATGCTTTCGGTCGACGACGTCTGCGAGATCCTTTCCGTCGAACTGCTCGGTATCGTTCCCGACGACGAAGAGGTGATCGACACTACCAACCGCGGCGAACCCGTCGTGCTCGACGAAACCTCGCGCTTACGTCCGATCTACGACAAAATTGCGCGCCGGCTCGACGGCGAGATCGTCCCGTTTACCAATTTCGATTCACAAGGCTTCCTTGGGCGCCTCTTCGGCGCTCTGAAAGCAGGGTAGTAGCATGCACGTCCTTCGTGAGGCCCAGGACGACGACGACCGCGAGGGCGCGGCCGGCGCGGTCCGTATAGAGCTCGGACGAGCGATCGTCATTACTTCGGGAAAAGGCGGCGTCGGCAAAACGACGACGACGGCCAATCTCGGCACCGCGCTAGCGCAACGCGGCGCGCGAGTGGCGCTGGTCGATGCGGATGTCGGCTTGCGCAATCTCGATATCGTGCTCGGTCTCGAAAGCCGTGTGAAGCATCACATCCTCGACGTCCTCGAAGAAAAAGTTACGCTCGACGAGGCGCTCGTGCCCGACAAACACACGGGGAACCTCGTGTTGCTCGCAGCGGCGCAGTCGCGCGAAAAAGATGAAGTCGATACGGATAAAATGCGCGACCTCATTGCCCGCCTGCGCGAGCGTTTCGACTACGTGCTGATCGACTGCCCGGCCGGAATCGAAACGGGTTTCAGGAACGCCGTCGCGGGCGCGCAAGAAGCGATCGTCGTATGCACGCCGGAAGTTTCCGCGGTGCGCGACGTCGACCGCGTCGTCGGTTTGCTCGGCAACGCATTCAAACCCCAGCTCATTATAAACCGCCTGCGCCCGCAACTCGTGAGGAAAGGGAAGATGCTTTCCGTCGAAGACGTGAATGCGATTTTGCGCCTTCCACTGCTCGGCGTCCTCGCCGAAGAACCGGAGATCATCGTGACGACGAATCGAGGCGAGCCTCTTGCGCTGCGTCAAGAAAATGCGACCGGCGCGGCGTACCACGCAATCGCGGCTCGTCTCGCGGGCGTTGACGTTCCCGCTCCGACCGTCGAAATCAAAGAAACGTTCCTCGGCAAACTCGGTTCGCTCTTTGGAGGGCGCCGCTGATGATGGATTGGGTCAAGAGATTTTTCGGATCGACCGGCTCGAGCACGGCCGCGAAAGAACGGTTGCGCCTCGTGTTGATGACCGATCACCTGGCGCTCGCGCCCGAGATGATCGAAGCGATGAAACGCGATCTCGTCGACGTCATCTCGCGCTACGTAGAAGTCGACCGCGAAAAAGTCGAAGTGAATTTCGAACGCGAAGACCGCGCGCTTGCGATGTTGGCAAACATACCGATAAAATCGGTCAACCGCCCCCAACCCGAACCGGTAGTAGCCGCCGAAACCGTGACGCCCACGCCGGCTCCCGCTGCGACCGCCCCAAAGGACGGAGCGCCGCCGACTCGACCTCGTCGGCGCCGCAAGAAAAGCGCGCCTGCGAGTCCCGCCGTCGCACGCTAGCGGCGGCGACCGCTTCGGTGTGCGACGGCATAGCGTAGAAGCATGGCCGCGCTGAGTCTCCCGGCCGGCGCCCGCCGGTACGCCCGCAACTTCAATTGGTCGCTTGCCGGCGCGTGCGTTCTCTTGACGATCTTGGGAATCGTCTGCATTCAATCTGCCGATTTGCACGACGCCGCCGCGGCGGGAGAGTACAAGAAGCAGATTCTGTACTTGCTCCTCGGCGTACCGTTGATGCTCGGGGTGTCGCTGATCGACTATCGCCTTTGGCAGCGATGGGCACCCGGGCTTTATATTCTCAATCTCTTCTTGCTGCTCTTTATCTTGCGCGGCGGACATTCGGCGCTCGGCGCGCAGCGTTGGATTTCTCTCGGG
This sequence comes from Vulcanimicrobiaceae bacterium, assembly GCA_039937995.1. Lineage (GTDB taxonomy): Bacteria > Vulcanimicrobiota > Vulcanimicrobiia > Vulcanimicrobiales > Vulcanimicrobiaceae > JALYTY01. The sequence continues at coordinate 14,828 of JBDTFK010000328.1, forward strand.
CCGCTGGGAACGTTTCAACCCTCCGAACCCGCGAAACTGATCCTCGCGATCGCGCTCGCGAGCGTCCTCTGCCGTTCGACATACGATCGTCTGCAAGATCTTTGGAAACCGCTGGTCGTCGTCGGAATTCCCGCCCTATTGATTTTGAAGCAGCCCGACCTCGGTACATCGCTCGTCGTGCTTGCGATTCTTACGACGCAACTCTTTTTCGGGTTGCCGAAGTTTGGGGACTTCATCATCTACTCCCTCGGTATTTTGATCGCTGCCGCCGTAGCCGTTGGAACGAATGCCGTTCTGAAGCCATTCCAAAAAGCGCGCCTTTTCGTTTTCTTAAATCCCAAAGCCGATCCGCAGGGCGCGGGTTACAATCTCAATCAGTCAAAGATTGCGGTCGGCAACGGCGGATGGTTTGGTCGCGGTCTACATCACGGCACGCAAACGCAACTGAATTTTGTCCCCGAGCACTCGCGCGATTTCATTTTCACGGTGCTTGCAGAAGAGTTCGGCTTTATCGGCGCGTTCGCGCTCATCGTCCTCTACTGCGTTGTCCTTTACGGCGGCGTTCGCGCAATGATCGCGGCCCGGGACCGTTTCGGCTTTCTGCTTGCGGGTGGAATCGTCGCGATGTTGTTTTTTCACATCCTGGTCAATATCGGCATGACGATCGGGATCATGCCGATCACGGGTATCCCGTTGCCCTTCATGTCCTACGGCGGATCGGCGATTCTCACGAACTTTGCCGCCGTCGGGGTGCTTTTGAACATCTACGGTCAAAAGGATCGCGACGTCTTAGGCAATGCGTGAGAGGACCAAGGACTCGAACGTCGGCTTGCGGGAAGAACAACTTGCTAAGGAGGCGATTTCATGCGTTGCATTCCGGTCGTCGCACTGCTCGCGGCCGTATTGGCCCTGAGCGGGTGCAATGGGTCAAACTCGAGCCTGCCGACGAATCCGCAATCCGTGCCGCAAACAGCCGGCGACTACGTCGGGACGGTCACCGATTCGGCGATGGGCAGCGGAACTTCCGCGATTACGTTTTCGCAGACCGGATCGTCGATCGGCGGAACGCTTGTCGAAACGTTTCCGGGGCTCACCCTTTTCAATACGTTCGCGCTCGTGACCGATCTTTCGGGCAATCTCAGCGGCAACGCGGTCGCAACGGTCGCAAATTCCGCGTGCGGATTCAAAGTAGCCGCAACCTACAACTCGACAACGGGGCAATTAAACGGAACCTACACGGCATACAGCGGCTGCAGCGGCGAGACCGCGAGTTTCACCTTAACGCAGCAATGCACGAACCCGTCATCGTCATTCCGCCGCCGCGACGGCGTTCACGGCATTCTTCCGTGCTAAGGAAGCACACTAAAGAACAGCGGCACGGGCAAATGCCTCCTCGTCGCTCCAGCGCGATCCTTCGGCCGCGCACGCTTCAATTTCCGCGTCGCTGAGATTTGCGCGAAGCATCGTATCGAGCCAGGTAAAAATCGCGGGTGTCGTGTGCGCTTCGGGCGGCCAGCTCGCTGTGTCGAAGTGGGCGCGCGCGAATCCTAAGAGGCCCGCAGCCGCTCTGGGCTCGCTCGGCGCGGCAGCAACGCCGATATAGCACGCGGAGAGCGGGAAAACCACCGGATGCTTCGTTTCCCGCGACATGGCCATCGCGATATGCGCGTGCTCGCGCGCGAGCGTTGCCCGGTGTGCGAGCAGCGCCGTCGCAGCGACGTTGAATTCCAGGTATAGCTTCGCATCGCCGGTTTCGAGCGCGAGAGCCTCAAGTGAAAGCTCGATGGCCCGCTCGAAACACCCGGCGACCTGCTCGGCGACGGCCCACCACGCGAGCGCGCGCGCCGTTTCACCGTCCCTTCGTAACTCCTTAAAGAGCCGCACCGCCTCTTCGAATTGCGCGCGCGCCGTATCGATCTGCTCGGGCGGAAACGCCATCGCGCAACGCTGAAGCGTGGCTGCCAAAAGACGCGAATCGTCGGCGCTGCGGGCATGCGTTAAGGCCTCTCCGGCTACCGCGAGGGCGTCTTCAAAGCGGTCTTGGTGCCGAAGTTGCTGCGCCAGTTGCGAGAGCGCCCGTGTGAGCCCACGACTATCGGATGAAGACCGGTACAATTCGACGGCGGATTCCGCCGCTACCAATGCTTTGGAAATCGACGCCTGATTGTTATACAACATCGAGAGTCCATAGTGAAGCCTCGCCTCAATAGTTTGTCCGGATTTCACCGGCAACGCGGCTTCGCACCAACGAATGGCCTCGTGCAGCAGAGAGAGGCGTAAAAATATCGGATATCCGTTTGCGATAATTGAAGCGCCGACTTCGCGGGCGTTTCCCTCGGCGAGCGCCCAGTTGAGGGCCACGCGAATGTCGTCGAGCTCCGCTTTACCGTGCGCGAGCCAGTTCGGAGCGAGGGTCGTATCCCATTCCCGGTACGAAGCGGCCGTGAACGTATCGTAAAACGCGACGTGTAAGCGGCGGAGCATCGCGGCTTCGCCCGATTCCGCGATGCGTTCGCACGCATAGGCTTGAATCGATTGCAGCAGGTGGTACCGCGAATTCTCGTCGCCGACGTCTGCGACTACGAGCGACTTATCGACGAGCGCGGCAAGAAGGTCCAAAATATCGCACTCATCGATCTGCTCGTCGATGCAAACGGCCGCGGCGCCCTCAAACGAAAACGTTCCTGCGAACGCGCCGAGCCGCCGGAAGAGGATCTTCTCCGAAGCGCTTAAGAGATCGTGGCTCCAATCGATGAGGGCGTGCATTGTTTGTTGGCGGGGTAAGGCGGTCCGATTCCCGCCTGTTAACACGCGGAAGCGTTCGTTGAGGCGTTTGTTCAAATCGTCGAGCGAGAGCATCTTCACGCGTGGGGCGGCGAGCTCTATCGCAAGAGCGATACCGTCGAGGCGCGTGCAAATCTCTTCGATCGTCGCGATGTTCTCATCGGTCACCGCGAAGCTCGCCTTTGCGGCCGAAGCTCGATCGATGAAAAGACGGGTTGCCTCGGCAATACTGAGCGAGGGAAGACGAAAGGCTTGTTCTCCGGCAATATTCAGCGCTTCGCGCGTCGTCGCGAGGACCTTGACGTTGGGAGCGGCGCGCAACAGTTCGTTTGCGGTATGCGCGATATCGGAAATCAGGTGCTCGCAATTATCGAGGATCAAAAGCAGCCGGCGGTCTCGGCAATGCGCGATGAGGGCGTCGTTCGCGGACGCATCGCCACCCGCTTTTACCCCGAGCGCCGAGAGAATCGTGCTCGCCACCAGCGACGGATCGGTCACGGGAGCAAAATTTACAAACCAAGCGCCGTCCCGGAATTCGCTGAGCAAATTCGTCCCGGCTTGGAGCGCCAGGCGCGTTTTCCCGACGCCGCCTACGCCGATAAGCGACACGAGCCGCCCCGTGCGAACGAGGGTGTCGACTTCGCGTAAATCGTCTTCGCGCCCGACGAAGCTCGTCGTCGGCTGCGGAAGGTTGTTTGCCGTTACGCTAAGCGACCGAATCGGTTCGAACTCGGCTTGGATTCCCGGCGCCGCGAGTTGAAAGACGTGTTCGGGTTGCTCGAGATCCTTTAGCCGGTGCCATCCCAGATCGACGAGCTTCGCGTCAGCCGGAAGATGCGCGGAAACCAAATCGGAAACGGTTCCCGAGACGAGCACTTGTCCGCCGTGCGCGGTTGAGAGCAGACGAGCTACGCGGTTTACCGCCGGCCCGTAGTAGTCCCCGGCTCGTTCGTCCGTCTCTCCCGCGTGGATCGCTACACGGACGCGCAACCCGTCAACCTCGGCAAAGTCCTCCGCCGCCAGTTTGCGTTGAAGTTCGATTGCCGCACTGACGGCGCGCTGCGACGTATGAAAAGCCGCGCAGAATTGATCGCCGACGGTTTTGAAGACGTGGCCGTCGCTCTCGGCCACGACGGCGTGCAAAATTGCGTCGTGCCGGCGCAGCGCGGCCTGCATCGCTTCGCGGTTTGCTTCCCAACGAGCGGTACTGCCCTCGATGTCTGAAAACATGAAGACGACGGTCCCGGTGGGCGTGCTACAACCCTTAGTCGTGGCGGTAGAGGACGCCGCTTGGCGTTTCCGAGACGACGGTCCATTGCGGATCATTCTCGACTATTATACGCTCGGCGGGCGTGTGATACATCAGCCAGGTCTCCCCGGCGTCCTCGCGATGCAAAATTGCTCCTAAAGCCGCCTCCATTGCGGGGCCGTCGAAGGGGTTATACATAAAAACCACCAGGTCTCCGGTGGGATATTTCCAGATCCTCGCGTCGCCTCGTTCGATGGCGACATCGTCACATTGCCGCTGCGTCCGCGTGGCGTTCGAAATGTTTTCCCGCCCAACTTCGCATAGTCCCGGCGAGATTTCGACGCCTCGTACGCGCGCAAACGGATATTCGCACGCGAGGATGATTGCGCGCCCCATTCCCGCCCCGGCATCGACAAACGAGGCCCGCTCTATCGTTTCCGGCGGAACGTGCCGCATCAGCATCCGAAAATCGGCAACCGGAACGGCTTCGTAATGCGTGGCATGGGCGCCCGCGTCGCCGACGGCTTCGGGGTCGAGATCCGTAAGAAAGAGAATGGCTTGCGTCGTTACGCCGTGTTCGAGATCGAACCGGCGCCCGGCATTGCGCTCAACGCGCACGCGTTACTTTGCTCGCGTCGGGGATCGCAGAGGTCGACGCGCGCACGTTCTTCAACCACGAGCCGACGTGAAGCTGCCTTATCGTAACGGAACCTGGCACGAGTTGCCGCTCGGCGACGGGTCGTTTGCCGTCATGTGCATTATGAGGGTCGATCGTCATTGTGTCGATATTGCAGCATACGCAGACACAAGCGCTTCTCCTGTAGCGGTCCTGCGCGTCAGCGATCGTGCGCTCGTGCTGCACCGCTGGCACGCAATCGATGCGCGCGGCAGCGTGCCCGACCTTCCCACGGAAAATGCGACATGGGTCGGCCCCGCCCGCGCGGAACGCATTGTCGCATCACGGCTTGGTCGCATCCCGTTTAAGGAATCGGCAATCGAGGTGCGCGATTTGCGTAACGGAGTTACGCCTTCGGGCTCGCTGCTTACGTGGCGCGAGCCGCTCGATCCGGCGACGCTGCGCGAGGTCGAGACGTATGTGAGGCGGCACCAAAACGTATCCGTACGATTGTACGGCACGGCGGTGCGGCAGCTCGATGCGCTCGCAACGTGGCCGCTCCGGCACTTGCGGCTCGCAGGCGAACCCGGCCGCGCGCGCATTGAATCGGTGCGCGAACTTCATCTCGAAGCGGACACGGACGTGGGAGCGGCGCTCCAATGTTTTCCCAACGTATCCGCGCTTCGCATTGCCGTGCGCAATCTGCGCTTCGATGCGGGATCGATCGGCGGTGCGGGCATTGCGCTCCTCGATTGCAGCGGGTTGCGCTGCGTTGTGCATTTGCGGGCGTTGCCCGCGCTACGGGCGTTGCGGTTAGCGAGAATTGTAGACGAGCCGGACCTCGACGGCCTCAACGTCACCGCGTTGTCCATCGACGACGTCGGAATCGCTTCGCTCGGACCGATCGAAGCGATGCCCGCGCTCGAGCAATTGGAACTGCGCGGCTTGTGGCAATTGCGCATCGGCGATGTTGAACCCGCGCTTACCCATGCGAATCTGGTGCGCGGCTTCGTCGATATCGGCGGAAGGCGCAAGAACATCGAGATCTACCGGCGCGCGCGCTGGGCATATCCGTGGCCGTTTCCGCTGCGCGGCGAGGTCAGCGGCGCAACGTTGTGAGTCGCGTAGTCGCGACGAAACGGCCGAGTTCATCGAGTGCCTCGGCGTCGGGGCTCACGAAGACCAGGCTTTGCACGAAACCGCCGCGCGATTGCTTCACCCCGGCTAAGGGACGGCCGGTCAAGCGCAATTCGCTAAACGGACGCATCGTTTGCGCGCTGCTGCCGCGCGCTTGCTGCAACGCCTTGAGCGCGTCGTTCGGCAGCGTGAAGCGAAGCGTTATTTTCCATTCTTGCCGCAGCACTTGATCGAGGATCAGTCGCGCGCCTCCGGTGCTTACATCGATCGCGGTCGCCTCGAACGCCGCGAGCGAGTCGTCAATCGTGTAGCGTACCGGAAAATTGACCTCTACGCGAAGCGAGCCACGGAGCTCTTGAATGCGCGTCATCGGCATGTGCCGCGCATTTTCCGGAGCGACTTCGGGATTGGCGCGCATGCGTTTGAGCCCGCGGCGCTGCTCGTCGACGACGAACTTCAAAAGTTGGTCGCGCGTTTGCGCATCGAGCGTGTTGAATTCCACCGTATATTGAAACGTGCGGTTTTCGGGCGCGTAGGTCACCTTCTTAATTGTGCCCGACACGCGCAGAGTCGAGAGACCCGGCCGGGTGAGGTCGTACTCGACGGCCGTGCGCGGTTTGAGCATCATGCGCGAGTGAACCTGGCAGCCGCCGCCGGAGATGTCCACCAGCGTACACGGCACGGGCACACGAATGCCGGAAACCCGTAGATCGATGCGCAGATACATCGGCTGCCGGTAATACAACCGTCGATTAGATGACTGGGCCGGATCGGCCACTCGAACGTCCCTCCCCGGGGTGCTGGTAGTCTGGCGCTTTGGCACGCCCGCGCCGAAGGACCTTCCCGCCGGTTTTAAGCTGCGGCAAAGGTCAGACCGCGGCAGGCCGTGAAGCTGGGGAGGAAGCCGGGAAGGCTGTTTCGCAGACGCGAGATTCCCCGGCGAAAAAATATTTGCAAGTTTTGCGGCTTGTGGCGATCCCGGGACAGTACCCGCCGGGTCGTAGCCGCGGTTCGAGGACAATTTGGCGAGCGAGATTTTGATCTCGAGCGATCCGTGGGAAAACCGGGTCGCCATTCTTGAGGACGGCACGCTTGCCGAACTTTATATCGAGCGCGAAGAAAAAGTTATCGGCTCGATTTACAAAGGAAAAGTTCAGAACGTATTGCCGGGCATGGGCGCGGCTTTCGTTGATATCGGGCTGGGCCGAAACGCCTTCCTGTACGTGGACGACATCAACAAGCAACCGCTGAACATCGGCGACGTTGAGATCACCCACGGCCATTCCGGATTCACGATCAGCGAAAAAGTGAAAAAGGGCGACGACGTCCTGGTCCAGATCGTCAAGGAACCGCGCGGCCTCAAGGGTGCCCGCATCTCGACGAACATCTCTTTGCCG
>JBDTFK010000329.1:0-3780 GCA_039937995.1 Vulcanimicrobiaceae bacterium
GAATGCCTGAGCGAGAGGCGAACACCAAGAAAAAACAAGTTGCGCCGCACCTAGTGCCATCGTGACCGGCACGCACGGAACGACGGCGACGTTTGCGAGAACTGCGTAAGGCGTGAATTGCAGGAACGCCGCGGCGCTTAGCGGCCACGTTCCGAGTTGTGTCGCTATCGTTAGCACGAACGCTTCGCGAACTCGCGCCGAAAGCGGAAGACCTTCGAAGTGCCGCGTGAGTTCGGATGCAAGCGCAAAGATCGCGCCGACGCAACAAAACGAAAGCCAAAACGAAACGCTCGTAACGTCGAGTGGATCGACGGCAACGACGACGACGGCCGCCGCGGCGAGCGCATTCCAAGATACGTTCGCGCGACCGCACGCTCTTGCCGCAAGAGCCGTCGACGCCATCGTCGCGGCGCGAATCGACGGTATGTGCAACCCGCTTAAAACGGCAAATGCCCATACGCACGCAATCGCGAACGCGCATGCATGAACGCGGGGAACGCCAAGCAACGCGCAGAGCGCAATCGCCAGAGTCGCAACGAGCCCGACGTGGAGGCCGGCCGTCACGAGGATGTGGACCGTTCCCGTTTCTTGAAATTCGTTGCGCAAGTCGGGCGGCAGCGATCCGCGCTCGCCCCATAATTCGCCGGCAAGTATTTCCGCCGCCGGATCGCCGAGCCGCAGTTGTAACTGCGCAAGAGCCCACGTTTTTATCCTTGCGATCTTTAGGGCAAAGGACGGCGGCGCGGCACCGCGGCTGAGGATCGCTGCCGATTCGATGCGCGCGTCGATACCGTTTTCTCGCTCGATTTCACGCTGACTTGGTTCGCCCGGATTACGCGGACCGTCGAAGGGTTCCAATCGACCTCGTACGACGACGCGATCCCCAACCGTCGCTTTCGAACGAGAGGAAAAGATCGAACTCAGACCGTTGTCTAGCCGTGTGCGATATTCGAAGAGTCCGTCGGGCGTTTCGCGTTCGTCGAGTATTACGCCGGCGAAGCGCGCCGTTCGCGATTCGCTAACGCGGTGTTCTCCCTGCACGCGCCATGACGTATAGGGGAAGGCGATGACGAGGGCCGCTATGGCCAGCACGCGAAGATGCGGAGACTTGCTGCGGCACAGTGAGAATATGAACGTTGCGAGTGCAAAAAAAACGGTGACATGCTCGCGTGGCGGCAGCGGTACAGCCATGAGAGCGCCAAGGACACCTGCTATGGCGAAGCAACTAAGCGGAAGCCCAGACATTGGGTATACATCTGCGACGTTCCCGAAACCGAACTAGGGCGAAGGAAGAAATCTCGTGCGAATTATCGTTACCGGGGGTGCCGGTTTTATCGGATCCCATATCGTGGATGCCTATCTCGCATCGGGCCACGACGTTCTGGTGCTGGATTCCCTGTGGGAGCACGGTGGCGGACGTCGTGTAAACGTTCCGGAGCGCGCCTCTTTCGTCCACATGGACGTGCGGGACGAGAATATCGCGCGTATTTTCCAGGAATTTCGCCCCGACATCGTAAGCCATCATGCGGCGCAACATTCCGTCGCAATCTCTTCGCGCGATCCGAAATACGACGCAGACGTAAACGTCATGGGGCTGATCAACGTCCTGGAGCAAAGCCTCAAGAACCAGGTCAAAAAAATCGTCTTTGCCTCGAGCGGCGCAACCTTCGGAACTCCGGATCGCTTTCCGATCGTCGAGGCGACGCCGCAATTCCCAACCTCGCCCTACGGCATTACCAAAATGGTCGCCGAGCACTATCTACGGTTTTACAAGGCGGAGAAAGGTTTAGACTTTACCGCACTGCGCTATGGAAACGTTTACGGTCCGCGGCAGGACCCGAACGGCGAGGCGGGCGTCATCTCGATTTTTATCGGAAAATTTCTCAAGCGCGAGGGCATTCGCATCGACTGGGACGGCGAGCAAACGCGCGACTACGTTTTTGTAAAAGACGTCGCTAAAGCCAATGTTTGTGCGCTCGAAAAAGGTTCTGGGTCGTGCTACGTTATCGGGACGAACAAGAAGACGAGCGTCAACGAAATTTATTCGACGCTGGTTCAAATCAGCGGGTTCGAGGCGCCGGTTACGCGCGCGCCCCGGCGCGCCGGCGACGCGCGCGACGCGCAATTCGATCCCGCGCTTGCGAAAAAGGAACTCGACTGGCAGCCGGAGACAAAACTCATCGACGGGATGCGTAAAACGTTTGACTACTTCAAAGCGCTTTGTATCCCGACAAACTCCTAGTATGGGAATTGGCCCGTGGCGTCGCTAACTTCGAACGGCCCCAAGGGAACCACGGCTTTTACGATCAACCCGCGCTGCGTTTTAAACAGCAACGTTGCGCCGAGGAGTGCGGCCTCGGACGATTGAATCGCGGCATTTTGCCATTGCGAAGCGACGACGTTTAAAAATGAGGTGGCACTCGCCGGTATGATAACTCCGCCGTAGGGAAAATGAACCGCGGAGGGACCGATTGCAAACACGGTATTCGTGCATGGGTCGAACGGATCGGTCCCTCCAGCCGGCTCGGTCGCAAAGAGGTCGCTCGAGAGTCCGCGCGGCGAACTTCCCGGGTCGAACGAGTACGCGGGCTGGTACCGGAACTGGCATCGTAGGACGATCGATCCGTACGTGTACACATTTATCGAGAGTGTTTGGTTTACCGGTGGCCCGATAGCCGCCGAAACTTTCGATACGCCCAGCTTCTGCGTCATGATTGCAAAGGTGCCGCCGGGGGGCGCCGTTGTCCCAGGCTGCCGCGGATCGGCCGGCGAGAGTGTTACAATGTTCGGAGTCGCCGCGCTCCACGTTACGCCCGGAGACGTTGACGGTTGAGGCGAGATGCCGACGGTAAGGGTCGTCGTATCGGTGAACGGGGCGATAAATTGCGATGAATATAGCACCGCCGACACCGGCGCGGTTTGGCCGTTGCTTACGATGCTCGCGCTGTAGCTTTTACCGCTCGGCGTCGCCGAGGATTGCGAGCCGCAAGCGGCGAGCGCCACGAGCAAGGCAAGGCACGCATAATTCTTCATATCGAACTCCTAGCCGACGACTAAGTTCAAGAGTTTTCCCGGAACGTAGATGCGTTTCCCGACGCTCTTTCCGTCGATTTGCGCCCGTACGTTTCCATCGGCGAGCGCGAGGGTAAGGGCTTCGGCTTCGGTGATCCCGGGCGCGGCGGCGATGCGTGCCCGGATTTTGCCGTTGACTTGTACGACGAGAGTTACTTCATCGCGTGCGAGCGCCGCGTCGTCCGGCTCGAGCATCCGCTCGAGATGAACCGAGGTCGCGTGCCCGAGGCGCGACCACAATTCTTCGGCAATGTGTGGAGCATACGGCGCGAGCAGGAGCGGCAGCGCGTGCACGGCGTAAAGCGTAGCGCGAGACTCCGGCAAGGTCTTAACCGCGCTCGTCATCGCATTAACCAATTCGTCGAGCCGCGCGATCGTCGTATTGAAATGAAAGCGGCGTGAAAGCACTTCGTCCATCGACGATTTGGCGGCAACATGTACTGCGCGCAGCAGTGCTTTCGCTTCGGCATTCTCGGCGGCCGGTAATTCGCGCGGTGAAACCGCACCCGCCGACGTAAGAAGCGGCTCCGACGCTCGCCAAACGCGATTGAGAAAACGGACCCGTCCGCTGATTCCCTCTTCGCTCCAGTCGCTCGTGTCTTCGGGCGGCGTCACGTAGAGTAAAAACAAGCGCATCGCGTCGACACCGTTATCCGCCGCCGTTTCGTCGATGCCCACAACGTTGCCGCGGGACTTCGACATTTTCTC
>JBDTFK010000330.1:0-9060 GCA_039937995.1 Vulcanimicrobiaceae bacterium
GACTGGACGCTAGCCGCGGGCCTTGCCGCATGGGGGACGCAGGCGTGATTCGCTTCGACTATCTTCGCAACCGCGCGCCGGACGCGTTGGATTGGTTCCGCTCGCGAGAGATCGCTCGACCTCTGCAGGCGCCGCTTGCGGCCGTTGCCACAGCACTGCTCGTTGTGCTCGCTGCGTTCGGGATCGAAACGTATCGCGCCGATCAAGCGCGTTCGGTCGAACGTCTCGCGCAAATGCGCGTCGAACAAAGCCGCGCGGATCTTGCAAAAACGACGCTCGAGCGCACCGATATCGACGCATTGCTTGCCTTAGACCGGCGCCTGCGCGGGATCCGGCTTTCCGGATCGCTTCTCGCGCAGCGTTTGGCCGACATTGCAAACCATGTGCCCGGGCGCGCCTGGCTTTCGGGAATTTCACCGACCTCGAACGGTATTTCGATCAGCGGGCACGCCGAAGACCTGGGTGCGCTCAGCGAAACGATCGCCGACCTCATGTCGAGCAAAACCGTCCGCTCCCCGTCCCTCGTGCGCGCCGGTAAGGACGACCTCTCGCAAGGGAAGCCGGATCTGCTTTCCTTCGAAATGCGCGTGGAGGACGGCCCTAAGTGAAGATCGTGCAAGCGCCGGCTCTGACCCGAGCGTCGCGCATCGTCATGCTGCTCGCGGCGCTCATCGTCGCGGCGGGTTATGCGCTCGCCGTTGCTCCGCTCGAGCGCGCCATCGCGGATCGTCAAACCCACGCAAGAATGCTTTACGACGAAGCCAATGCGAATGACGCGAAAGTTCTTCGCGCGCAATCCCTCAACCGCGTAAAAGCTCGCGTCGAAAACGACCTGCGACGCTTGTCGGGCGAACGCTCGGCCGGCGCGGTGACGGCGCGCGCGCTGCGGCTTTTGGAGGACGAAGGTAGCCGTTTCCACGGCGATGTGCGCTCGATCGCACCGGAAGTAAGCAGCGCGGAGCCGCAGCCCGCCGGTCAAGATCGCTTGACCGGCATCGAGTGGAACTTCGTCGTGCGGGCGCGATTCCGCGACATCGTCGCGATGCTCGCCGATATTTCGCGGCGCGACGTGCTGCTCGACGTCCGTGATGCGGAACTCAACCTAAACGCTAAAGACGCGACCGAGGAGCCCCTATTAGACGCAACGGTGCACGCGATCGTGTATCGCCCAAATACCACGGAGGAGCCACAACATGTTACCACCGCTGCGAGATAGCGACCGCCGTCGCCTCGTATTTTTATCGATTGCGCTCTCGTGCTCGTCGGTTGCGTTGCTTCCGCTGAGCGCGCAGTCGTCGTCCAGCGGCGCAAGCGATCGAGGTCCGATCGTTGCAGCGTCGATTCCCGACGTGCCGTCGGCGCTGCGTTTTCCGGAAGTCGTGGTGTCGCGCGATCCGTTTGTCCCGGCTGCGGGCGCGCAGAGCGTGAAGCCCGTCGTCGATACCCTGGTGCCCGACGGGATCGTCCTTCCGCCCAACAGCGGCGCCGACGGCATTCCGGGAGGCGAAAACACGGCACCGGTTCCACGCGCGATCGTTCGGGCGATCGTCCTCGGGCCGCAATCGCGCGCCTTGGTCGAAATGGGCTCGGCAGTCAAGATTCTCGAAGTCGGCGACTCGATCGGAAGCGCCGTTATTTCGTCGATCGATGCTAACGGCATCAATCTTTCAACCGGTCTGCACATTCCGCTTACGGAGCCGCGCTAAGGTATGAAACGTTTGCTCGCCGCGTTCGCTATGCTTGCGTTCTGTTCGGGTGTCGCCGGCGCGCAAGAGCCGCTGATTACCATCGATGTCCACGACGCCGAGATTGCGGACGTGATCTCGCTCCTCGCAAGCGAATCCGGAATGAACATCGTTCCGGACGCTTCGGTCAAAACGGAACGCGTTACGCTGCACCTCCGCAAGGTGCGTTTCGATGAAGCGCTCAACGTTCTCGTGAGCGCGCACGGGTTGCAAGTTCGGAAACAGGGCAGCGTCATGATCGTGGGTGACGCGGAATCGATGAACCGTAGATACGATGCTGCCAATTCGCTCTTGGGCCCCCAAACCGTGGTGTTCTCGCTTCGGCATGCGAAACCGGACGACGTAGCAAAAGAAATTACGGACGCGCTCGCACCGGGCACGGTAATCGTGCCCGACAAGCGTACGGGTGCGGTCGTGGTGACCGGTGATGCCGATACGATTTCGCGGGCACGGCACCTCATCGGGGCCCTCGATGCAACCGGTTTCGGAGCGGTGAACGGAAACGCGACGAGGTCCTATCACCTTCGGTTCGTCCGCGCCGACGATGCAATAAAGCAGCTCAAGGTGCTCTCGCCCGACGGTACGTTCATTTCGGATCCGGAGCAAAATGCGATTCTCGTAAACGGCAACGACGAACTGCACAGCGAAGTCGCGAATTTCCTGAGCGCCGTCGACCGGGCGAGCCCGCAGGTTCTCTTTGAAGTAAAAGTCGCCGAGGTTACGCCGCAAAACGATACGAGCAATTTTGGTCTGGAATTTGGAGGCGCCGACTTGCAGGGGAACCAAACGCCGGGTTCCACGACATATGCCTTCACGAAAGGTTCTATACCGCTCAACGTTCGCCTCAATGCGCTCATCACGCAGGGCCGTGCTCAGATTCTTGCTACGCCGAAACTCGTGACGCTAAATAACAAAGAAGCGAACCTCCTCATCGGCGAAACGTATCCAATTGTGTTCAACACGTCGGTGCTCGGCGGGCAAAACGTGCAATTCGTCGATATCGGCGTGAAGTTGCGGCTCACGCCGACGATCGGGCCCGACGGCGTGGTGACCGCGGAGCTTCATCCCGAGTACAGCGAGCTGCTAGGGTTTACCGCCTCGGGCTACCCGATCATCGCCAACCGGAAAATCGACTCGACCCTACGCGTGCGCGATTCGGAAACGATCGTACTCGGCGGCTTGATGCGCGACGTAAGCAACGAAACACTATCAAAAGTCCCCGGCCTCGCAGACATTCCGATCCTTGGGAAGTTTTTTGAAAACAAATTCGCAAATCACGAGCGTGACGAGATTGTGTTTCTCATCACGCCGCACGTGATCTTTCCCGAGCAGAGCCCGGCACCACCGCCGCCCAAGGGCTAGCTGTTGTCGCCGTGGTCTTTTGCGTAGGCGGTTACGGCGCTTTCCACGGCTTTGGCCAGGTTGCGGTCGCTCTGCTTCACGGTGAAGATAGGTGCGCCGAAGCACGTATAGACGTTGAGCGTGAAATCGTAGACGTTGTGGCTTCCGAAACCTCCGCCTTCCTGATGCAGGTCGAGCGTTCCCGATGCGATCGTATTGTCGCGTTTCGTTCCGCACAGGGCGTCGGTCGACTTCGCGACGTTGGGTGGCGTGAGCGGGGAAAGATGCGCGTTGAAACGCGCGTTCATTGACGCGAGCAAATCGCTCGTTCCGGCCGTCGCGTCGCCGGCAGGGGCGCTTCCGTTCACGCGAACGACGATGACGCCGCGCGCCGGCTTAACGATCGGCGTCGCGGCCGGAGCCGGAGTGCCTTTTCCGTGACCTTTGAACAGCGAAGAAACGGCGCCGGTAATGCCGCCTAATTTTACCGAAGCTCCATTTGTGGGCTCGGGCGCGGGCGTGGTGCTGCTTTGGGACTGAAGCTCGGGATGGTTACGCGCGTCGATCGTCTGTAGCACCGAATGGAAGGTCAACGCCTCGGATGCGACGTCTTGCACGGAGCTGATCTGCGTTGTCTGTGAGTACGCGCTCGTTCCGGTGTCGACCGTAACGAGTTGTGCGACAACGGCAGCCGCAGTTCCGATCGGCTGAACGTAACCGCTAATGTAGTAGTCCGCGTGTTGCGCGAGCGCAAACTTCTGAAAGTTCTCGCGCGTGACGCCCTTTCCGAGCGGAAGCACGGTTACTCCGCCTGAATTGACGAAAATCTGGGCGAAGATTCCGGCGATGCCTTCTCCTACCTTAGGATCGAGGTCCTTTGGCGCGTCGAACGGGTAGATAATGACAGCCGGGATGCCGGAAGCCTGCGGCGTCGCCGTTGGTGACGGTTTGGGCGCCGGCGTCGGCGTGGGCCGGGCAGCTCCAATGAGCGCGAGGCCGGAACATAGCAGAATGGCACCAAAGAGGCGGCGCACGGCTCTCCTTACGCAGAAAAATGGTGGAAACGGGGCTAGCTGACGATCGTAGTAACGAACGCGCGGAGCGCTTCGTTCGTGTCGTCCGGGCATTCGACCATCGCCAAATGACCCGCCCCGGACACTATTCGAGCCGACGCGCCGGGAACCCGGTCGGCCACGAAAGCGCCCAATCGCGGCGGCGTCATCACGTCGTTCTCCCCGGTCAAAACGAGCAGCGGGACCTCGATCCGCTCCAGGCGCTCCGTTACGTCGAATGCATCGCAGGCGTGAAAATCCCGAGCGGTTTGCGCGGCGCCCACCGCAAGAATTCCGGCGGCAGCCGGTTCGATCAGATCCTTGCGCGACCGCGAGAAGCAGTAGCCCGCGAGCATATGCGCGGCCGACGGGAAGTCACGTTCGATTGCTTCGAAAATCGCCGGCGCAACGCGCAGCTTCGCGCCCGATCCGATAAGAACGACGGCGCGGACCGCTTCGTAGCGGCGTATCGCGAGCTCGAGGGCGATCGCGCCACCCATCGAATTTCCAACCAGGATCGCGTTGCGGATACCGCGCGCTTCGCACTGCGTTACGACGTCATCGGCCATCTCGGAGATTGACGCCGGCGCTCCGGGCGTGGTGTGACCCGCCACGGTCATCGCGAACGATCCGGGAAAGGCGGCCGACTGCGCCGCGAAAACCTCCCCCGTGCAACCGGATCCGTGAACGAACACAAGCGTGGGCATACTGGGGTTCTTCGGCGCCCGGCCGTGAATTCGCTAGCAGCTATCGTTCGATGATTGCCGGCTCCGAGATTTGATCGAGCACGTCGACGACGCGCGGCACGCGTTCCCCTCCGCGGTGCGCGGCCCACGCGGCGCAGAACTCCGCGCCGAAGAAGAACGTGGAACCGAGCACGTAAAACCACAGCAGCAATACAAGCGGCACGGAAAGCGCGCCGTAAATTTGCGCGTAATTAATGTGAAGCGTGTATTGCGTAAAGGCAAATTGCACGACCGGCCAAGCGACCGCGACAACCACCGCCCCCGGCAGCGAGAACGCCCACGACATATGCCGGTTCGGCAGGAAGCGGTACAGCACGAACGTCGCCGTAAACACGAGCACGATTGAAAGAAAGTATGCGGCCACATGCGCGAGGTTTCGCTGGTCGGGTAGATTTGCAACGGCCATTGCAATGGACATGACGACGGGCAGCCCCATCGCGATAACGAGCATAATTGCCATGATCGGCAGCATGACGAGCGAGAGCGCAATATTGTGGATGAGCGGACGCCCTTTCGGAACGCCGAGTGCGCGATCGAGTGCGTATGCGAGGCCCATGAAGAGGTTCTTTCCGGACCACACCAGGAACGCGAGCGCGATGATGCTCGAAATGCCGCGGCCGTAGATGTACGACTGCAGATTTGCCGCCACGAATTGATGGAGGGTCGGGCTGAATTCATCGAAAAATGTGAGCACCCGTTCCTGCGCCATCGGATACACATACGACGCCGCGCTCAGCACGAGCACGACCAGCGGAAAGAGCGCGAAGAGCGCGTTAAAGGCAACCGCTTGAGCGAGAAACGCGCATCCGTCGCGCGAAAAACGCATTCCCGCCTCGCGAAACGTTGAGATCAATCGTCCCATCTAAACCGTCGCGTGGTCGCCGTTTCTTGCGTGCTTCCGGCGCTCGCGCGGGCGAATTCTCGCGTGTAGGGAAGAGCCATCCGGCGCCGTACCTCATCGCTGACTCCCAAGGCCATCGTCACATTCCCCAGCTCTCGCAAACTCTTACGGTATCAAATATGGTATCAAGACTCAATGCCGGTCTCGCATGATCTTGCCGCTGACAGCCGCCGTGACGGTCGTTTTGGACGGTTGCCCGGTGCGCGGGTATACCGGGGCGTTCGAGATTGGAGGCCACGTATTTGCTTCCGTCCGGCCCTATGTCACGCGCATAGCAGACCGGACATGGTTCGAGGGCGATCGCCTGGCCATTGAGCGAGGCGGCCGGATCGTTTACGTGCGCATCACGCGACGCGCTCCCGATGCGCTCGACCGAGCGTTTGTGCCGTTGGGACAAATTCTGAGTGCGCTCGGCGCCGACGTCGGGTACGACGGAGTTGCCCACGTTCTCGACGTTCGCATAGCAAAAGGGAGGGTCGTCGAAACGCCCTCGCCTTTTGATCCGGCGCTCCCGCAGGTCGGTCCAAACGTCGTATTCACGCCCGTTCCGGTACCGACGCTTCGGCCCAACTATACGGGTCCCGCGCTGCCGCGCCGCACCCCGCTACCTGTGACTCAAGGAACTTCGCCGCCTAGGCTGCCTCGCGAGCAGGCGCACCTCGCCGAGCCGATAGATTGAGCAGTGCTAGAACCGCTGCGACGGCAAGCGCGATCGTCACCTGCGTCGGGCTGTCAAGAATGTTTAGGCCCAGGACCCGATCGAGCGAATACGCGCCGCTTCCGGCAAACGCGACCGCGACGGCATTCGAAATGTAGAAAGCGCTGAGTTCCCAGCCGCCGGCTTGAGCGAAGAATCCGGCCCGAACGTGAACGGCCAATATGGCGACGAGCATGACCATCACGATGATCGCCGGGCCGAGGGCGCCACCGATGCCGAGAGCCGTCAGGACCCCACCTGCGATTTCACCGCCGGCGGCGCCGAAAACGAAAAGGCGGCCCGGCCGAAAGCCGAGCTGCTCGAAGAAGCCTGCCGCGCCGGTTAAGCCGGGGCCACCGAACCAGCCGAAGAGCTTCTGAGAGCCGTGGGCCGCGATGGCTGCGCCGAGGAGCAGTCGTATGAGGAGAAATGCGAGATCCATGAGGTATTACTCCGATGCGTATCTTATCTTGTGTTGGCAACCTACTTATGGTAGGCTTGTAGGTAAGGATACCGTGCGAGTTAACTTATGTCAAGTAGCCAACCTATGAAAAGTAAGAATATGGAAGACGATGCTCACCTGTGCCCGCGTTTCCATCGGGCAGTCGAGCTCGTCGGGCGCCGCTGGACGGGCGCGATCGTGAAAATTCTCTTCGCGGGGCCGCGTCGATTTAACGAACTGCTCTCCGCCGTTCCGGGGATTTCCGACCGGTTGCTCACCGAGCGCTTGCGGGAGCTCGAATCCGAGGGCCTGATCGCGCGCAACGTCGAGCCCGGTTCGCCGGTGCGGGTCGTCTACGAACTCACGTGCTCCGGAGCGGAATTGCAGGAAGCGCTCGATGCGCTCGGGCGCTGGGCCGAGCGCTGGATCGATCGGGAAAAATCCTCGGGCGCAGCATAACTCCTAGTGCGTGAGCGTTTGCGCCAGCACAAATTCGATGCCGTCGGCGCGTAATTCCGGAATGAGCGCGCGTACGGCGGCAAGCGTCGTTGCGCGCGGATGTCCGATTGCGATCGCGCTGCCGGTTCTTTTTGCGATGTCGGCCGCTTCGCGCAACTGCATTTCGGAGTAAGCGACGTCTTCTTTGTTGTCTAAGAATACGTCGCGCGCGGCGGTCGGAACGCCTGCTTCAACCGCCGTTTGCTCGGCGATCGAACGCGAGTTGGTTTTTGAATCGATGAAGAAGAGATTGCCGTGTTTTACGATGGCGCGTAGAACGTCGCGCATCACGCGCGGATCGGCACTCGCCTTACTTCCCTCGTGGTTGTTCACACCCGTCGCGAGCGGAACTTGCGCGAGATCGCTTTCCACCTGACGTGCAATCTGCGCGTCGGTCATTTCGGTCGTGATTTCCCCGGGTCCCGGATTCATTCCGGAAAGCGTCTCCATCGGCAGATGGAGCATCACGCCTTTCCCGGCCTCATCGGCTTCGCGCGCTATCGTGGCGGTGTAGGCGACATCCGGAAGCACCGAAACGGTTAGCGGAACGTCGAGCGCGACGAAGCCTCGCTCCGTTGCGATCCACTGACCGCAATCGTCGATGATCAGCGCCAGTTTGGGCGCGTTGGGATTGCCGATTTTTGGCGGTATCGCGGGCAAAGAAGCTTCGGGTGAGGGCGATTCGATTGCCGACGCCGACGACTCGGGGCTTGCCACAATCGAGGGTTCGGGCGACGGCGTTTCGATCGTGGGCGTTTCCGTGGAAACGGCTACGGGCGTAGCGTGCGATCGCGGTTTGGGCGCATGCATCGGGCGGAAAAGAACCCAGGTTGCAAAAGCCGCGACGGCGAGAAGAAGGATTGGAACGACGATGTTGCCGGACGAGCGGCGTCTGCGGCGCAATGAGCTTTTCGGCACGAGCGGTCGTTCGCGCTTTGAGGGGGCCGGAGCCTTTCTGCGTCGTTACGTTTTGACGGCGACGCGCACCGCGGGCGCGTCCGCATTGACGAGCCCGGGAAATTTTGCGACGAGAGCTTTGAGTTTGGGAATGTCGTTGTAGACGATGTACGGGCTATCCGGATTGTGAACGAGGTAGTTCTGATGGTAGCCTTCTGCGGGATAGAACCCGGAATACGGCTCCATTTTCGTCACGATCGGACGTGAGAATACATGGTGCCGTTCCAGCGTTGCAATGTAAGATTGCGCGGCCTGATGTTGCGCTTCGCTCGTATAGAAAATCTCGGAGCGGTATTGCGTTCCTTCATCAGGGCCCTGGCGGTTGAGTTCGGTCGGGTCGTGTGCGACAAGGAAATAGACGTCTAACAACTGATGAAACGAGATCTTCGCCGGGTCGTAGGTGACGTCCACCGACTCCGCGTGGCCGGTCATCCCGGTCCCGACGACTTCGTAGTGCGCGGTCGCCGCCGCACCACCTGCGAATCCGGCGGTCGTACTCGTTACACCCCGCAACGATGCGAAAACGGCCTGAACTCCCCAAAAGCAACCGCCGGCAAAGACCGCGTGCTCGGTTGCAGCCGCTGCCGGCCCAGCGGCCAGGAGGGCGAGCGCAATGCCGGCGATCCCGAAAAGTCGATGTTTCATGTCATATGCTAAAACGCCGCGGCGGGCTGCGCGGAT
>JBDTFK010000331.1:0-3858 GCA_039937995.1 Vulcanimicrobiaceae bacterium
GATGCTTACCGTGAAGAAATATTGGAAGCAGTGGTCCGATCCACGAATCATTTTTTTAGTGCTCAACAACTCCGACCTCAATCAAGTCACTTGGGAGATGCGCGTAGAGTCAGGTAATCCCAAGTACGAAGCTTCGCAGAACCTGCCCCATTTTAACTACGCGCAATATGCCGAATCGCTCGGATTTTGCGGTATTCGGGTCGAGAAGCCCGAAGAAGTCGGGCCGGCGTGGGATCGCGCGCTCGCCGCGGACCGTCCGGTAATATTCGACGCAGTTGTGGACCCGAACATATCGCAGCTCCCACCGCACATCACGCTCGAACAGGCGCATAATTTGTTCTCTGCAATGGTCAAGGGCGATCCGGACGAGAGTGGGGTCATTAAAGATACGATCCGCAGCGTCATGGCAACCGTCCTGCCGCACCGTCACGAGACCTCTAAAGAATGAGCGTCGCACAAACGGTGCGATGCGAGTATCCTATTGAATCCATTGACGTTCGCGCCTATACGATTCCTACGGACGGACATGAGTCCGACGGCACGCTGGAGTGGGATGCGACGACGCTCGTGTACGTCGAAGTGCGATCGGGTAGTCTGATCGGAGTCGGGTATACGTACGCGGATATTTCGACGGCGAAACTCATAACAAGTTTGCTGGCCGGCATATTGATCGGCAAAGACGCGATGCAAACGGGCCGGCGATGGGGTGAGATGTGCGCGTCGATCCGCAACCTTGGTCGCGACGGTATCACCTCGATGGCGATTTCCGCACTCGATATTGCCCTGTGGGATTTCAAAGGTAAGGCCTTCGGCGTGCCGGTCTGCGCGCTGCTCGGCCAAACGCGCGATTCCGTACCGATTTACGGCAGCGGCGGCTTCACCTCGTATACGGTCGAGCATCTCTGCGACCAACTGCATGGATGGGTGGCGCGCGGTATTCCGCGCGTGAAAATGAAAATCGGGCGCGATCCGGAGGCGGACCTTACGCGTATTGCCGCCGCCCGCGCCGCTATCGGCGAGGATGCGGCGTTGTTCGTGGATGCCAACGGGGCGTACTCGCGCAAACAAGCGCTGGGTCAGGCGCAGCGCTTCGCGGACGCCCGCGTGAGTTGGTACGAAGAGCCCGTCTATCATCAGGACTTTGAAGGGCTCCGTATGATTCGAAATGCAGCGCCGGCGTCGATGGACGTCGCCTCCGGCGAGTATGGCTACGGGCTCTATCATTTCAATCGCATGTTGGAGGCGGAGACGGTCGACGTGCTGCAAGCCGATGCGAGCCGCTGCGCTGGGTTCAGCGGGCTGCTCGCGGTTGATGGGCTGTGCCAAACGCGAATGCTCCCGCTCTCAACGCATTGCGCGCCATACCTCCAGCTCCACGCCGCCGCCGCGTGCAAGCAGTTGCGGCACATGGAGTATTTCTTCGATCACGTCCGCATCGAACGGATGCTCTTTGACGGTGCGGCCGACCCAATCGACGGCACATTGCGGCCCGATCTCGGCCGGCCCGGAATTGGGTTAGAACTCAAGCGTTCGGATGCCGAACGTTACGCTTTGTGAGAGCAAGGAACCCATGATTCGACTGCTTGAGGCCGATGTCGACGCGACCGCTTTGGAAAGGGAATTGCGCGGATCCGTGCGCGGCGAGGTTCGATTCGACACGGGCACGCGCGCGATGTATGCGACCGACGCGTCGAATTACCGTCAGGTTCCAATCGGGTTGGTTTTGCCGAAGGACGCGACGGACGTCGAACGTACGCTGGAAGTCTGCCGAAAGTTCGGCGCGCCGGTCGTCTCGCGCGGTGGCGGAACGAGTTTGGCGGGCGAAACGGCCAACACCGCGGTCGTGATCGACTTTAGTAAGTACATGAATGCGATCGTTGAGATCGATTGGGAAGGCAAGAAGGCCCGCGTTCAGCCCGGTTGCGTAAACGACGATCTGCGTACCGCCGCCGAGCAGCGGCACCTTACGTTTGGGCCGGATCCGGCGACGCACAATCGGAATACGTTCGGAGGCATGATCGGAAATAACTCGTGCGGGATGCACGCCCAAATGGCCGGGAAAACCGAAGAAAATGTTGAGGAACTCGAAATCGTCACGTATGACGGGTTGCGGATGCGGGTCGGGCCGACATCCGATTCGGAATTGGAAAAAATTATTGCGGCCGGCGGTCCGAAGGGCGAGATTTACGCCAAGCTGAAGGCGCTTCGCGACAAATATGCGGATCTGATTCGCGAACGATTTCCAAAGATTCCGCGGCGGGTATCGGGTTTTCCGCTCAACGAGTTGCTTCCCGAAAACGGGTTCAACGTTGCGCGCGCGCTGGTTGGGACAGAAGGCACGTGCGTCACGGTCGTCGAGGCAACGGTCCGGCTGGTGCACAGCCCGCCGCATCGCGCGTTGTTGATGTTGGGATTCGACGATATTGCAACCGCCGGCGACAACGTCCCGTTCTGCGACGAGCATGAGCCGATCGCGCTCGAGGGCATGGCCGATTCGATGTTCCACTACATGGAAGCCAAGGGTGAATCGACCGCTTCGAACCGGGGGCTCTTTCCGGCCGGCAACGCTTGGCTCGTCTGCGAATTCGGTGGCGAAACAAAGGACGAGGCGTCAGACCGGGCGCGCGGCTTAATGGAGGCGTTCAAGCCGCGCGAGAATCCGCCGTCGATGAAAGTGATCGACGATCACGCGCAGCAGAAACAGCTGTGGGCGTTCCGCGACGAGGCACTCGGATCGACATCGAAGATTCCGAACGAACCCGATTACTATCCCGGGTGGGAGGATTCGGCGGTCGATCCAAAGCGCTTGGGCGACTACCTTCGTAAATTTCAGGCCATGTTGAACGAGTACGGATACCGCGGCGCGCTCTACGGGCACTTCGGCCAGGCTTGCGTACATATCAGCATTGATTTCGATTTGTTTACGACCGAGGGGATTGCAAAGTATCGCAAGTTTGTGACGGAGATGGCACACATTTGCGTCGAGCACGGTGGTTCGCTTTCAGGCGAACACGGCGACGGTCAAGCGCGCGGGGAATTGCTGCCGATCATGTACGGCGATGCGCTCGTTCAAGCGTTCTGGGAGTTCAAGTCGATCTGGGATCCGCAGCACAAGATGAATCCCGGGAAAGTCGTGCATCCGTATAAGCTCGATGAGAATTTGCGGTGGGGACCAAACTACGAACCGTGGGAGCCGAAGACGCATTTTCATTTCGCCGACGATAAGGGCAGCTTCGCATTCGCGGCCAATCGCTGCGTTGGGACCGGCAAATGCCGCAAACACGATTCCGGAACGATGTGTCCGAGTTACATGGCGACGAAAGAAGAGGCCTACTCGACGCGCGGTCGCGCGCGGCTGCTCTTCGAAATGCTCGAAGGCAACCCGATGCGGGACGGTTGGCAGGACGAGGCCGTTAAGGATGCGCTCGATCTGTGTTTGTCGTGCAAAGGGTGCAAGGGTGAGTGCCCGGTCAATGTCGACATGGCCACCTACAAGGCCGAGTTCCTCTCGCACTACTATGAGAAGAAGCATCGACCGGTCGCGGCGTATGCATTCGGCCTGATGTACTGGTGGGCGCGACTCGCGTCGCTCGCACCGAACGTTGTCAACGCGATAACCCAGACGCCGGGTTTGCGCGAAGTCGCGAAGGCGATCGCTTCAGTCGCCCCGCAGCGAACGATCCCGGTCTTTGCAGTGCAGACGTTCCGTGCGTGGTTTAACGCGCGTCCCGCCAAGACGGAAGGTGCGCGAGGCACCGTGATCTTGTGGCCGGACACCTGGAACAATCACTTTCACCCGACGACGGCGCAGGCCGCGGTTGAAGTACTCGAAGATGCCGGATTCCGGGTTACGATTCC
>JBDTFK010000332.1:0-4746 GCA_039937995.1 Vulcanimicrobiaceae bacterium
ACGGCATTTTTGAGGACCGATGCAATGCGCGCGTGGCTATATTGCACGTAGTAGACGGGATTCTCGCTCGTCCGTTCGACGGCAAGCTTCAAATCGAACGTAAGCGGCGACTCGGCCGCGAGCATAACGAAGAAAAAGCGCGCCGCGTCGACGCCGACTTCGTCAAGAATATCGTCCAGCGTTACGATGTTGCCGGAGCGCTTGCTCATGCTGACCTGTTCGCTACCGCGCATCAAGGTAATCTGCTGCGCGGTGAGGACGTCGAGCTTGCCGGGATAGCCCATCGCGGCAGCGATCGCCTTTAAGCGCTCGATATAGCCGTGGTGATCGGGTCCGAGGATGTCGATGACGCGATCCGCGCGTTGAAATTTCTCGTAGTGATAGGTAACGTCCGGCGCAAGATACGTCGGGCGTCCATCGGAGCGGCGCAGCACGCGGTCCTTGTCGTCGCCGAACGACGTCGTGCGGAAGAAGAGCGCGCCGTCTTTTTCGTAGGTTAGGCCCATCTCGCCGAGCTTTGCCAAATCGTCGTCAACACGGCCGCTTTCGTGCAATTCGTGTTCGCTCTGCCAGAAATCGTACGCCACGCCGAAGCGCGTTGCGGTTCCCTGCTGCTCCGCGACCAGTGCGTCGCGGCCGAACTGCGCGAAATACGGCAGCCACGTCGCTTCGGACACGTCGAGCCAGCGCTTTCCGTCTTGCCGCACGATCGCCTGCGCGAGCGGCACCAGATATTCGCCCGGATATCCGTCTTCGGGAAACGGAAAAGCGGAATCGAACGCTTGAGCATAGCGAGCGAAAATGGAGCGGCCGAGCGTATTGAGCTGATTTCCGTGGTCGTTGATGATCCACTCAACGAAAACGTCGTTCCCGCAAAAGCGCAGCGTTTTTGCAAGCGTATCGCCGAGCGACAACGTGCGCCCCTGCACGACGACCAGCGGCCCCGTGGGATTCGCGCTGCCGAATTCGAGCGAAATGCGCGTACCGGTGGGGCCGAAGCGGCCGAAGTTTCTTCCGTCGCGCAGAATCACCGCAATCAACGTTTGCCATACGGCCGGAGCGCAGCGCAAATTGATGAATCCGGCTACCGCGTCGATGCCGGAAAAGAGCGCGGCAACTTGCGGCGCATGCTCGCGGATGTCGGCTGCGAGCGAAGCGGCAATCTCGGCCGGTGCGCGGCGTGCCGCCTTCGCGAGACCGAAGGCAACGTTCGTTGCAAAGTCGCCGAATTCGGGCCGGCGGGGCGCTTCAAATGCAACGGATGCAGCCGGTGCGCCCGGGTAACGCGCCGCGATTGCGTCGGCGACCGCACCCGCGAATGCAGCCAGCGCGTCGTCGGGCAGCATGCCGGCGTTAGTGGTGGTAGGGTTCATTGCGTGCGATCTTCGCCGCACGATAGAGCTGTTCCAGCACGATCATTCGCGCCCACTCGTGCAAAAACGTGAGCGACGAAAGCGACCAAAGAAAATCGGCGCGTTTGCGGAGCAACGCGTCCGCGCCGTACGCGCCGGCTACGACAAAGGTCAGGCGCGAGATGCCGTCATATCCGGCACGTTCCAATTTACGCGCAAGATCTTCGCTCGAGAACTGCGTGCCGGTGCGTTCCAGCAACCACACGCGTTCGTCGGCGCGAATGAGGCGCAAGGCGCGTTCCGCTTCGTCACGCATGGCTAGCTCGGGATTTGCTCCGTCGCCTGGACGCAGCTCGACCTCATCGTAGGACGCGTACGGTCTAAGCCGCTTCCGGAACTCCGCGCAGGCCTCGCCGACATAGCGGGAGCGAATCTTGTCCACGGCGATTAGCCGAAATTGCATCCTTCTACGATAACAGACGGGCGCGCGCGGGCGAAAAACGCCCCGCTGCGCACGACGAGCCCTGCGATTTCGAGCACGCCGAGCGCGGAGATGAGTTGCGGCGTACCGTAGCCCGTCATTTCCGCCAGTGTTTCCAGTCCGGCTTCGCCGCTTGCAAGCGTGTGGAGAATTTGACCGCTCACCTCGTCGGCCGGCCGCTCCTCCTCGCGATCCGGCGATTCCGGCAGCGGCTTCATCCGTAAGACTTCGAGAACGTCCGCCGCGCTACGCGCGAGCGTCGCGCCGTCGCGGATCAAGGCGTGGCAACCGGCGACGTGCGCGCGATCGATGTCGCCGGGGACGGCAAAGACGGGAATGCGATCCGCCGCCCAATTCGCGGTGTTGAGCGCCCCGCTGCGTGCCGGCGCCTCGATGACGACGACCGCGTCGGCGAGCGCTGCTACCACGCCGTTGCGTTGCAAGAATTGCCAGGGTAACGCCGGCTGTTCGGGTGGGAAGGGTGAGAGTATCGCGCCGCCGTTCGCAACGATGCGGCGCGCGAGTTCTACGTTGCGCGCGGGAAAGAAATGTGCGTGGCCGGAGCCTAGGACACCGACGGTTCCGGCGCCCGCGGCGAGGGCACCCTCATGAGCGGCCGTGTCGATCCCAAGAGCGAGGCCGGAAATGACGCAGCAACCCGCGCGGCCGAGTTCCGCCGCGAAAGCGTGCGCGGTGCGGCGCCCGTATGCCGTGGCTGCCCGCGTGCCGACGAGCGCGACGGTGGGCCGCGCAAGGCCGTCGAGGGCGCCCTGGGCCCACAGGCCGTCGCGCAGCGCGCAATCTCGCGGGCCACGAATGTTCTCGAGCTCGCGAAGCGTAATGAAGCGTACCTGGTTCACGGACGGCTATCACGCCGCGCGCTCAGAGGCGAAAGAAGACCGCCCCTGAGGTCGTTCCAGGGGGAATCGGCTCCCCGTCCGTGAATTTGCCCGCCGCTAACCCAACGTCGGGCCGGCTAAGACAAACCAGCCCCTTGCTCGGAGGATTCTCAGGTGGCAGCAGAAGCCTATTGCGTCAAATGTAAGACCAAGCGTCAAATTAAGGACGCGGTTCAGATCACCATGAAGAACGGCCGCCCCGCGACCGAGGGCAAGTGCCCTGAATGCGGCACCAAGATGTTCAAGATCGGTGCGGCGAGCTAGCACTCCTAGCTCTTAGTGAGATCAGCAAATCATTGAAAAGGGCTGCGCGGCAGCCCTTTTTTGCGTTTCCTACGGGTAGTGGGTTATACTACGGGTACCCACAATATGTGGCCTTCGATTCGAGGAACGCCCACTGATCTGCCCGACTTGCCGCAAGAGCGAGACGCGCGTCGTCGATTCTCGCGACGATGAGACCGTGGTCCGCCGTCGGCGCGAGTGTTTGGACCCGCGCTGTAAGCATCGGTTCACGACATACGAGCGCATGGAAGCGCCGCGGCTTTTCGTCGTCAAAAAAGACGGACGACGCGAGCAGTACAATCGCGACAAGATTCTGGGCGGCTTGCGCAAGGCGTGCGAAAAGCGTCCCATTTCCGAAAATCAAATGGAAGCAACCGCGGCAGACTTGGAGCGCGATCTGTTTGCTCGCGGCGAGAGCGAAGTAAGCTCGACGATGGTGGGCGAGAAGTTAATGGAAGCCTTAAAGAGTCTCGATCCCGTCGCCTATATTCGGTTTGCAAGCGTTTACCGATCATTCCGCGATATTGAGAGTTTCCGGGAAGAGTTAGCGCAACTGCTTGCCAAATGACGGCAGCGATGGCCACACCGCTGCGAGTCGCGCTCAAGCGTCTGCCTGAGTCCGACGGGCTTCCACTTCCCACGTACATGAGCGAGCATGCGGCGGGTGCCGATCTGTGCGCGGCAATCACGGCGGATCTCCATCTTGCGCCCGGCGCGCGCGCGCTGGTTCCGGCCGGTTTCGCGATCGCGCTTCCCGTTGGATTTGAAGCGCAGATTCGGCCGCGCAGCGGACTCGCACTAAGAAGCGGCGTTACATGTTTGAATACACCCGGTACGATAGACGCCGACTATCGCGGGCCCGTGCACGTGCTGCTTGCGAATCTCGGCGCCGAGCCCGTCGTGATTCGTCGCGGAGACCGCATTGCGCAAATGGTCGTTTCGCCGGTCACGCGGGCAACGTTTGAGGCGGTCGATGAGTTGGCGCCGAGCGTCCGCGGCGACGGTGGATTCGGAAGCACGGGCGTCGCATGAAAGTCTACATTGTCGGGCGAGGCGCCGTTGGAACGTACCTTGGCGATCGTTTGCAATCGATCGGCATAGAAGTGGCGTATGCACCGCGCGATCTTGCAGCGGTGACGCCGTTTGAAGCCGATGTAGCGATCGTCGCAACGAAAGCCTACGATACGGAGAGCGCCGTCGAAACACTGCGCGCGGCGATCGCCTACCCGCAAAAGTGCGTGTTCGTCACGCCGCAAAATGGTGTGGGAAACGAAGAGATTCTGGCGGCCGCGTTCGGAGCGGACAACGTCGTTGCAGCGGCGCTTACCGTGCCGGTGGACCGCGACCGGAGCGGCAACGTTAAGCCCACGCACGATGGAGGGCTGGCGTTTGCGCCCGTCGGATCGAGTGCGTTCAATTGGCTTACGGCAACGTTTGCAAGCAGCGGGATAAACGTTAAGGTTGTCGAGGACTACCACGCCCTCAAATGGAGCAAACTCGCGCTCAACGTCGTCGCGAACGCGAGTTGCGCCATCCTCAACGTCTTGCCGCATCGCCTCGTGCATTTCGAAAAAATTTTCACGCTCGAAATTCGCATGATTCGCGAAGTGCGGGCGGTGATGCAAGTGATGAACGTGACGCCGATGGACTTGCCGCGGTACCCCGTAAAAGCGCTCTTCGGCGTTGCGAGCCTGCCGAGCCCGATTGCGCGGAGCGTCATGTCGACGCGCGT
>JBDTFK010000333.1:0-4032 GCA_039937995.1 Vulcanimicrobiaceae bacterium
GCAAATGTTTTTCAAAAAACGACGGCTTATCGATGCCGTCCGGGTAGCGTTGCAGCGTAAGGGGGCGTTCGCGCAGATGTGGCAATATCCACTGCGCCACATCGCGATAGTAGGCAATGACGTCGCCCTTGCTATAACCGTCGCGCGGGAAGAGCACTTTGTCGAGATTCGAGACGGAAAGCGTGCGCGACGCCACGCGCACTTCGGCGCGGATCGTACTCACACGAGCTTACGGTTCTCGGGCAACTCGAGCACGACGTCCTTTGCGGCCTTATCGGCACGCAAGCCCAGGAACGCGGGGTGTCGCAGAACGAGATCGCGCGTCCATTCCGCGAAGCGCACCTGGGCAACCAACTCCGGCTTCACCCAGTGCGCCGTCGTGTTGGCCTCGATGTCATTGACGAACGGCGATGTCTTGCGTGCGATTTTTTCAAGCCGTTTTTTTAGATCTACGATGCGTTTTACGGAAAACCCGGTGCCGACGTGCCCGACGTAGCGGAGCGACTTTCCGTGGTACGCTCCCAGCAGCAGTGCGCCGAAGCCCGCACGACTGCCGCGCGGTTCGGTCCAGCCGCCGATTACAAACTCTTGCTCCAACTGCGCTTTGATCTTCACCCAATCGCGCGTTCGTTTGCCCACGTACCGCGAATCGCGCCGCTTTCCGATGATGCCTTCAAGGCCACTTCGCTTAGCCTGCGCGAACAGGGTCGCTCCCTTGCCCACGATGTGTTTGGAATACATCGCGAGACCGTTGTCGCGAATTAATCGTTCGAGCAATTCCTTGCGCGCTTCGAGCGGGAGATCGCGCTGGTCCTTGCCGTCGGCGTACAAGACGTCGAATGCGGCGTAGGTCAATTGATGCTCGTGCTGCGCGTATTCTTGCAAGCGCTGGAAATCCGATTTCCCCTTAGCGTCGAGGCTCACGATCTCGCCGTCGACCACGATTGGGATGCTTTCAAAGGCTTCCGCGAGGCCGGCCAAGTCCGGAAACTGCGAGAGCAAATTCAATC
Organism: Vulcanimicrobiaceae bacterium; assembly: GCA_039937995.1. Taxonomy (GTDB): domain Bacteria; phylum Vulcanimicrobiota; class Vulcanimicrobiia; order Vulcanimicrobiales; family Vulcanimicrobiaceae; genus JALYTY01. The sequence goes on from JBDTFK010000333.1 coordinate 1,011, forward strand.
CGTTACGCGAAACCAGCGTGAGTTTTCCCGTTTCGTCGACCGTGCAAATCGCGCGGTACCCGTCCCATTTAATCTCAAAGAGCCACGCGTCGTCGTCAAAGGGATCGTCGATGAGCGTCGCCAGTTCCACCTGCGGGCTCTTCGGAAGAGGTTCCAGCGTTGCGCGCGGCCGCGTTTTCAACGGCGTTTTCTTCGGCTTCGATTGCCACGTCTTCGCCGCCGGATCGTTTCTGATGTCGTCGAGTGTGCGCCCGGTGAGAACCGACTCCGGGTAATCGTTTACGTCCCAGGTCTTGGGATCGTTCCCGTCGCGATCTTTAATCAACAACCACGGATCGCCGGTCTCGCCCTCTTTCGGCTTGATCCGCACGAGCGTGAACATGCCGCGCAATTTCTTGCCTTGCATGATGAACTTAATTTTGCCGTGCGCGATCTCGTTTGCGGCATCGGTTCCCTCGGCAAGCTCGTACGTGCCGTTGTCCCACACGATAACTTCTCCCGCGCCGTACTGACGGGCCGGAATGACGCCTTCAAAATCGCGGTAATCCATCGGATGATCTTCTACATGCATCGCAAGGCGCCGGTCGCCGGGAACCAGCGTCGGACCCTTGGGTACCGCCCACGAAGCGAGCACCCCCGCCGCCTCTAACCGGAAGTCGTAGTGCAAGCGCGTCGCGTCGTGTTTCTGGATAACGAAACGCAGCCGCGAAGCCGCCTTCGATTTCGCTCCGCTGGGTTCGGGCGTAATCCCGAAGTCGCGCTTTTTTTTATACACAACGAGCGAACCGGGTTTCCGGTCCGCCCCGCCTGCTTTCGATTTCTTTGCCGGCATCTATGCCGACGTTATACTCGAGCGCCTCTGCCGGTCAAGAGGTTGACGATCAACAGGACAACGGCGACGACGAGAACGATATGGATGAACCCGCCAAGTATGTGGAACGAAAGCCCCAGCAGCCATATGACGAACAAGATGACGATAATCGCCCAAAGTAATCCGCCCATCGTTATTTGCTCCCGCCGTTGCCCGTCGTCGTCGTGGTCGTCGAGGAGCCGCTTCCCGTTGTTGACGTCGTGGTAATCGACCACGGATGCCACGCGAATAGCGCGATCAAAATCGCGACGACAACAACAACGCTGATGCCGACCGCGGCTCCGCTGTTCCCGCCTTGCCGTATGATTACTGGTCCCTGGTCACTCATCGAACACTCCTTCCGAACGTTTCCAAGGGATATTTCCCGCTTGTACACAAGCGCAAACCGGAATCGCTCTTGAATACTCCGGTATGACCTGGAATCTCATCGGAATTACGGGGTCGGTTGCTCTGGCGGCGTTTGCTTTTTGGCGTAGTCGAGCAAGCGGCGGTTTTTACGACGCGGAAGTCTACGGGATGAACCCCGGTACTCACGTGCGCTACGGGTGCGCCTTTTTCGGCTTTGCCGCATTTCTTGGACTTTTCTGGGTACTCAACGTACGGATCGAGATCCCGGTACTTGCGGGACTTACGCTCGTCGCAATTTTCTACCTCACCTCATTTTTACGGGGCGCTCACGAGGACGATGGCTGATTTTCATTTTTCTCCTCGGGCGAATCGCGCGTCCGACATTGCATGGAGGGTGTGGGGCGAAGACGCGTTCGCCCAAGCCGCCGCGAGTGATAAGCCGATTTTACTCGGCATTTCTGCGGTGTGGTGCCACTGGTGCCACGTCATGGACGAAACGAGCTATTCCGATTCCGCAGTCATCGATGAGATCAACCGCAATTTCGTTCCGGTTCGCGTAGACAACGACGAACGCCCCGATATCAACGCTCGCTACAATATGGGCGGCTGGCCAACGACGGCGTTTCTTACGCCGGACGGTGAGCTCATCGCGGGTTTCACGTACTTGCCTCCATCGCAAATGCAACGCGCGCTCGGCGAGATTTCGACGTTCTACGCGACGAACCGCGACCGCATCGTGCAGAGGGTGCAAACGGCGCGCGCTGCCCGTGACGCAACCGCGATTTTAACGCCCGACGCTTTGCACGGCAGCATCGTCGTCGACGTCGCGCAAAAACTCGTCGCCGGGTACGACGCAGAATTCGGCGGATTCGGCGACGCGCCGAAATTCCCACAGGCCGAAGGTCTCGAGTTTCTCCTAAGCCGGTGGCGCGCGACGCAGGATCCGAGCTACTATGAAATAGTCGCGCACACGATGCGGGCTATGTCGCGCGGCGGAATGTACGACCACGTTGAAGGTGGATTCTTTCGCTATTCAACCACGCGTGATTGGTCGGTTCCGCATTTCGAGAAGATGTCGGAAGATCACGCCGGACTCGTTCGAGTACTCGCTGGACTCCAGCTCTGGGCGCCGAGCCCGCAGTGGCGCGAGACGTTAAAGTCTGCGCTTCGTTACCTTCGCACCGTGCTACGCGACAAAGAAACCGCGCTCTTTGCCGGGAGCCAGGACGCAGACGAAGAGTATTTCGCGCTCGACCTTTCCTCGCGCAACGCGAGAAAAGCGCCCTACATCGACCGGCGTTCGTACAGCAATTGGACCGCCGCACTCGCCGGTGCATTCGCCTGGGCATCGAGCGCGCTCGACGACGACGAACTCGCAGCGGAATCGACGGCGACGCTCGATTCACTGCACGAACGCATGCGCGATGAAGACGGATTGCTCTTTCACGTGCTCGAGCCCGGGAAGCCGCCGCGCATTCGAGGACTGCTGACCGACCAAACGGCGTACTTGCGCGCTCTCCTCGACGCCCACGAACACGCCGGTGACGCTCGTTTCCTCAGCCGCGCAATCGCCCACGCCGATCTCATTATCGAACGGTTTTTCTCCCCGGGCGGCGGTTTTTACGATCGCGCATCCTTCGAGGTCACAATCGGACGCTTGGAGCTAAGCGATCGCCCTATTCTCGAGAATGGTATCATGGCCGAAACGCTCGTACGCCTGGGGACGCTCACCGGGGAGGCGCGTTTTCGCGAGCGCGCCCAAGCTACGCTCGCGCTCTATACGCAATCCTACGGAGACGCCGG
>JBDTFK010000334.1:0-2525 GCA_039937995.1 Vulcanimicrobiaceae bacterium
CGGAAGGCGACGCTATTTACTTCGATTCCACCGTTGCTCACAACTATCGGCGCCTCGGAGCAAAGCGCACGAGCGCGCTGGTAGTCACCGCCGCAAACGCATGATTCATCGTAATAGTCGTCGTACAACTTTGATACGTATGTGGAAGCGGATCGCCGGATTTGTCGCGTTGATCGTTGTAGTGTGGGCTGCCGAGGGATATTTCTCTGCCCAGACGGCTTGCGCACATGATCCTCGCTTTCCGTGCTCCCCTCGCGGCCAGGACCGCCCCGTCGCCATTCCTGATGCCGGCAAATCGTGGGCGTACTATGGGTCATTGGCGGACGGCGGCAGCGACTACTACCAGTTCGATCTGCCTGCCCAGCTAACCGTGCCGGTTAATCTTTTGGTCGACGAGCGCGACGCAACAAACGCCGCGCGTCCGGCACTTTCGATCACGCGCGACGGTACCACAGTCGCGCGCATCAACTTCAGACATGCGGAAAAATTCTACGAACCGTTCTCACGAGAAGCATATATTGCAGCGCCAGAGCGTAAGCTTCTCCTTCCGGCGGGTCATTACGTGCTAACGGTAACGATGGGTGGCGTCGCCGCGCAACGTTACACGCTCGCCATCGGCGAGGCCGAACGGTTCAGCGTTTTCGAAATACCGTACGTATTGGGAGCAATCCACCGGATTCGCAATCTGCAGTATTTGCCACCCCGTCGTTGACCATCAATTGCGGAAGCGAGGCTTGCGCTCCCTGCGTCACGAGTGTGTTTGCGACAGTGCCCAGCCAACGATGCCAGGGTGAAGTCAAGTGAAGGCTGCCGCCGCCGTGGATGCCGCAATCGGGTAGGCTCGCCCCGCATTCTCTCTTTAAGTTTCCGTCCGCACCTCGGCACTTTTTTGACAAAGTGTCGGGAGCGCGGAAATGGCTCCGCATGCTGGACTCGAAGCAGCGACCCGCTAATTAACAGCCCGAAAAAGCCGCTTCCATGACTGTCCACAGAATGCGCCAAAACGTCCATAGAATAGGGGTTTTTCGCGCTTTCGGGTTCCTTCTTTGACCCTGCTAAATGACCGCTTTGTCCACCCGATAAGCGGCCAATATGCAGCCAACTTCTACGACGCCGCCAAAGAGCAGTCGGTACGGGCGAATCGCTTCTGTAGCTACGCCGGGTGATCTGAAAGGTAGGGTTTTCCCCCATACGAACCCCCCACTTTGGCGGTTAGCATCTACAAGGTTCCCTCATCGCCTCAAGGAGATCTGCAGAGCATGACTCTTCGGAATTCGGCACCATCATGGCCGTCGTTAGAGAAATTCGCTAGTGCCGCCTCTACGGCCGCGGCTTCGGCTTGGCTACTCGCCGGCTGTTCGGCTGGCGGCTCGACGGTAACGCCGTCTGCCGCAAACTCACTGCCACAACTCGCTTCGGCCGCTGCGAGGCCATCGCTCAGCTTCGCGGCGCAGCCGATCCAAAACGCAATCGACCACGAGGTGTCATTCACTCCCTTCAGCTCCGCGCCCGTCGCTGACGCAGGAGACGATCTCACGGTGGGCCCCGATGGCAACATCTGGCTTACGGTTTCCGGAAACGGCACGATCGTGCGCATGACGCCTAAGGGCGTTTCAACCGCTTTCAAATACACAAGTATCGGTCAATCGTTATCGATTACGCCCGGGCCCGATAGAGCACTTTGGTTTACCGACATCTATGCCAATCTCATCGGAAAGGTGACGACAGCAGGTGTCGTAACGACGTACCCGCTGCCCTCGAACATCGTGAACGGGTGTCAAGAAGATGCGACGATGCCCCTCGGGATCATCGCCGGACCGGACGGTGCGATGTGGTTCACCGTGAGCATGGGCGCCGGGGGATCGCTCAGCTGCAATCCTGGTCAACCGCCGGAAATCGGGCGCATTACGAAGACCGGACAAATGACCTTTTACTCGATGCCGGCCACGCCCATCGGAATCTCCCCGGTTCGTATCACCGCCGGACCCGACGGTAAGCTCTGGTTTACAACGGCCACCAATGAGAATGGCAGCAACCTTGGAGTCGGGTCGATTACGACAAGCGGCGTCATCACTGTAGCCACCGCGTTAGCCGGGGCTGTTCAGTCGCACGACGACGATTATCTGACGTTTGGTACGGACCACAACCTGTATGTTGCGGACACGATCAACGGCACAATCATCCGCACGTCGGGATACGCAGCCGCCGCGACCTTTCATATCCCGGGAGGCTTGCATCCGTACGGCATCGTGCCGGGACCCAGCGGAACGCTGGCATTCTCAACGGACGGCAATATGCTGGGATTGATGACCCCTGGAGGAAAGTTCACGCTATTCCCGGTTCCGTCCAGTTTCGGCAACGGCATTGGCGGCGGTATGGCCTTCCACGGCAAGTCGAACCTCTGGTTTCCGTTTAACGGGAGTCACGGTAGCGCGAATGTCGTTAGGGCGACGATCACCCTGTAAGAGACGGGGACCCGGCTCAGCATGTTCGCACCGCGAACTCTTCTGACTCGTAAGAGCTCC
>JBDTFK010000335.1:0-3661 GCA_039937995.1 Vulcanimicrobiaceae bacterium
CCGACGGGGAAATTTCCCGACGGAAGACTGATCGCGATCGTGACGCTATGAACGACCGGATTCAACGTGAAAACGCCGAGTTGGTTGTTCGAGCCGGCAACGATCGTTTTCGGCGGCGACGTGTACGTGGAGAGCAGTGTCGGGTTTGGGGGTTCCTTCCCACCGACGAGCGCGTCTTGGTAGACGTTAAACGTAAACACATCGGTGCCGGGAAGCGCGGAAACGGTGAGGTTGAGGCACGTTATCGGCGTGGTAACGCCGTTGCCGGTGCAGTTGGGATTCGTCGAAGGCGTTAGGCCGATCGCCTGTCGCGCCCCGCCGTTGACCGAGACCGTGACCGACTGCGTATTGCTAGAAACGTAATCCGGACGACGCTTTATCAAACTCCCGGACGGCTCGGCGGGAATCGTAATGCTAAAGGAAACCGCGGCGGTGCCACCGCCCGGAGGCGGGCTGCCGCCGGGAATCCCGGGCGCCGATCCGCCTCCGCCGCAGGCAGCGAGCGAAACCGCAGTGAGTAGCGGGACGAACGTGCGAGCGAGTCGATTCATCGGGAGCCTCCGTGAACGAGGTTAATGCCGAACCCCGTAACGGTGACGGTCACGGGGAGCGTTCGCGACTGGGCGCTCCCACCTTTAAACGTAACGGTACACGATCCCATCGCGATCGGATTGAACGTGTAGATCGCGCTTCCGCTCGAGTTCGATTGAGCGGCAACCGCGACGATCTGGCCGCAGGTGTCGCTTTCGGTAAACGCTCCCGAAAAATCGGGCTGCGTTACCTGCGCGACTCGCGCGCCGGCCGCTCCGAGGGCGGTGAGGTCGAGTGGCGATGGGTTCACGGTGATTCCTGCGGGTGGCGGCGAGTTGGTTGGACCGACGGGGTTGGGCGCGGAACCTTCGCTGCCGCAAGCGCAAAGTGCGACCGCAGCAAATACTCCGGCAAGAGAAAACGTCGCGGCGCTCCCCGCAAAAGGAAGCAACATTCGCGCACTGGCAAGAAACCGGGGCATAGGCGACCTCGAGAGGCAGACGGGTAGACCCTCATGCGGTCTTGGCGCGGCTCGGCGCGGCGTCCTCCATCACGCCGTCGCGACGTGTCTTTTGGCCTAGCAGGGGTCGGCCTGTCGCCCGCCGGGCCGAAGAACCGGCGCAACGAGAGCCGAACGACGGTGAGATGAGTTCAAAACGTTTCGGCGTGCCGCGCCCATCGGGTGAACCGAGCACAGCCACAGAGCGCAAAGTTCGCATATTGCTCGAACTCGTGAGAAACCGGTCGGTGCGGCTGAGTGCGCTGTGCCGGGAGTACGAGACGTCGGAGCGCAGCATGATCCGCGATTTCCAGGAACTGCGAAAAATCGGGCTTCGCGCCGGGTTCAAACTAAGCGAGAAAGCCGATAACGATGTGATTCGCATGCTCGACTTCGATGCGCGACCGGCAGCGCTCGATCGAAGCGGGCGCGCGCTGCAATCGCTCATTCGCTCCGCGGCACGGGCCCTCGGAAAACCCGTTGAGAACGAACTGCGCGCAAGCGAACCCGGTGAAAAGCGCGACGAGCGATCGTTTTTGCATTTCATGATGCCGACGTTGTGCGATGGAACCAAAGCGGCGCAAGTGTATAAAATGCTCGAGAGCGCATGGACGGGAAATGCGCGCGTTCGCTTCACCTACGGTAAAAAAGGCGAGCGGAGAGTCGAGCCGTACCGCGTGTTGCAGAGATCGGGGCGCTACTATCTCTTTGGGCGCGACCTCGGCGCCAAGGATGAGGGGTGGCGTTACTTTGCGCTCGACCAGATCGGCACGCCGATCAGCCGGGTCGGCACGTTTACGCCTCGCGAGGTTCCGCCGGAATACAGCGATGAGGATACGATCGGATGGTTCAAGACGGGAAAGAAAACCGAAATAGCAGTGTGGCTCTCACCGGTTATCGCGGGTTCAGCGACGTCACGCGCGTGGCAGCGCGAGCAGCGCGTGATTGAGGGTCTCGACGGATCGGCGACAATCGTTTTCTCGGTAAGCGACGTCGACGAAGTCATCCGGTGGGCGCTGGGTTTCGGCGTGGACGCGAGGGTTGTTTCGCCGCCGACGGCGCTCGCCCGCGCGAAGTCGATTGCCCGCTCGATCGCCGACGCGTACTAGGCGCGCGTGTTGCTCCACTCCTCGGCGTGCATGAGCGCGGCGAGGCCGAAGACGAGCGCGGCATACAATGCGGCGGCCGCAAGTAACGGGCTAAGATCGGACTCGAATGCCACGAAGCCGGCGGCGGCGAGGATCGAATAGCTGATCGCGCGTTGTCCGTGGAAGCGCCAGGGGCCCGGTGTCTGCGCGACATCTCGGTTTTCCATGCAGGCAATCATACGACGTCACGATGCCATACGTATGGCACTCGGAACGCCGCTGCGGCTCGGGGACGGGCAATTTTAGCGCATGGCGGTTTTCAGGATTCGGGCCCACTCGACGGGGTTTGACGGGCCACCCGGGAGGGCATCGAAATATTCCCAGTCGGCGACGCCCCCGAATGTCGGGTACGCGGCAACAAGACCCGTTACCGTTTTCGCGACGGTTTGGACCGGGACGTAGCCGAATCCGTCGTTTGGATTGGCGATGACCCCCGCGACAACTTTGCTCGCGGGGAAGACGCCCGCCTGAAGCACGTGCGTGTAGTCCGCAGGCGAACCCATGGTGGCAAACCCGCTGTAAAACTGGCCGTTGAACCACGCGATGTCTGCGCCGGCCGAGCTCTTATAGAGTTGCACGTAGCCGAAGCCCGAAAGGTTTGCGCCGCCCCATAGGGCCGATGCAACCGGCGAGAGCGTGATGAGGAAACGGTTTCCGAAATCGGCGTGCAATTTCGCGATCAGTTTCTCGATGTTGGGAAGCGAAACGTTTTCTTCGACATCGAGATCGATGCCGTTCATTTTGTAGGTTTTCAACGTGCCCTTGAGGATGGGATAAAACGTCTTCCAATCGCTAAAGAGCAAGGCGTACGAGCCTTGTGCGGCGCCTCCGAGCATCATGCGAGTCGTCACGCCGTAAGTTTGCAGCGTCGCTACTTGCGGCCACATCACGTCGAACATCGGATCGCCGGGCACATTGTCGTTAAGGTGAATGTACGGCGAGCCATCGGTGTTGTGACCGAGATGGAACGCGGCGATCATGACATCGGTAACCGGCGGCTTGTGCGTTACGGGGTTGAGCTTGGCCCAGATCGGCGCAAGCGAGACGTATTGCCCGTTGCTGTATTGCGTTTGATAGTAGTAGATAACGCGTTTCGAGGCACTCCCGGCATCAGGCAAATGCGGCCGCGCGAGGTTTTGAAACGCGCCCGCCTCCAGTGCCGGCGATGGGCTTGGAGCCTGCGGCAACGCCGAGCATCCCATGAGACCCGCAACGGCGGCAAAACCGGCACGTTGGAACCACATCGCGTTAAGCACGAGCACTCTCCTCTACATATCCGCCACAAAAAGGTCCAGCGTTAGGCGTTGGAGAGAGCCGATCTCGCGCCCTGCATGCAAATCCCCGGCACGGGCTCCTAGAGGAAGAGTTGGTCGAGGTCGGTGTTGGTGAGTTGTAGCGGGCTTGTTGCCGTTTCTTCGAACAGATCGGCGGCGAGGGCGCCTTTTTTCGTCTGCAGCTCGACGATCTTTTCTTCGACGGTTCC
>JBDTFK010000336.1:0-3568 GCA_039937995.1 Vulcanimicrobiaceae bacterium
ACGTTATGTCGAACGCCGGTCCCTCAAGGTTCGGCGAAGGTTCCGCGACCTTACCCGTATTCTGATATTGCTCGAGCAGGGCTTTCGTGTTGTCTTTGGATTCTTGCACGTTGGGCTGATCGAACGCATCGATGCCTAAAATCGAGCCCGCGGCCGCGACCGCGATTTCCCACAAGTAGAATTGCTCGCCGAGATCGTATGCGTCGTTCATCGCGAGACGAATGACCGGGTGGCCGGCGGCTTCGAGCGCGCGCAGCTTTTCATCGACACCCTTTGCGGGGTTCGGCAAATTTGCGCCGACGTAAACGAAAACGCGGTCGATACCGTAGTCGTCCGGAGCGCCGAGCGCTTCGCCCTCAACCGGCACGATGCCCTTGCCGAGTTTACCGGTCGATTCCGCAATTAATTGTTCGGCCCAAGCGCCGAAAGCGGCGACATCGGTGTGCGTCACGATCGTGAGTTTGTCGCGGCCGGCGAGCGCGAGGCCGCCCATGGCCGCGCCGAATCGTACGCCGGGAGCCACTTTGGGATCGACGATCTTGTCGTTCGCGTGCATCGCGCCGAGGCCGCGGTCGAGAAGAAGGTTCACGTCGTAGCCGGCGAGCGCGGCCGGCACCATGCCGAAGAACGAGAGCGCCGAGTACCGGCCGCCGATGTCGGGGTCGTTTTCAAACACGCGACGGAAGCGATGCTCGCTCGCAACCTCGATCATTTTCGTCCCGGGATCCGTGATCGCGATGAACTGCGCTCCGGCTTTTTCGGCGCCCACGAGTTTTGCGACTTTGTCGAAATAATAGGCGAAATACGCGTTCGGCTCCGTCGTCGTGCCGCTCTTGCTCGCCACAATGAAGAGCGTGCGCTCGAGATCGAGCTTTTCATCGAGTTCGGCAATTTGCTGCGGATCGGTCGAATCGAGAACGTGAAGTTCCGGATAGCCGTCGACCTTTCCGAACGTTTCCGACATGATGTCGGGCGCAAGCGAGCTTCCGCCCATGCCCAAAACGACAACGTGGCCGAACGAGCGCGCGATCTCTTTGGCAAACGTGATGAGGTCCGGTACGTGTTCCAGCATGTGTTGCGGGAACGTCAACCACCCAAGCGCGTGTTTGATGATGTTCGCCGCCGCGGGATCGCTCGACCACGGCGAGGGATCTTTTGCCCAGAGCTTTTTGAGAAAATCGTTCGACGCCAGTTTCGCTAACGCAGCGTCGTACGCGCCCTGGTTTGCGCCAAGTTTAAGCGCGACGCGCTCGGCACCCGATTGCAGTTGCTTTTGTTTGTAGACGATCGCGCCCAAGAGCGCTCCCCAGGAATCGGCAAACGACGACACGCCTTCGACTTGCAATTGATGCGTCGCCTCGAAGAGCGAAATGTTTGCATCTTGCAGCGCTTTTATCGCATTGCGGGCCGCTTCGACATCTCGTTCGATCGTGTCGGGAACCACCTTGCCGTGATCGAGCAGCGCGTCGAGCGTGTTGGGCGGCATCGTGTTGATGGTGTGTGGCCCGACAACGGTTTCGACGTACATGAGGTCGGGATACGCAGGGTTCTTCGTGGATGTGCTCGCCCACAGCGGACGCTGAACCGCGGCTCTGGCCGACTTGGCCTTTGCGAACGTCTCCGTTTCGAAAAGCTCCTTGAATTTTTGATAAGTGAGTTTCAGATTCGCGGTGCCGGTTTTCCCGAGCAACCCTTGCAATTTTTCTCCCTTGTCGATCTTTGCCTGAATGAGTTTATCGACGAGACTGTCGATGCGGCTGACAAAGACGGAATTGACCGACCGGATGGTATCGACCGGTTTACCCTCGGCGATGCGCCGCTCGATTCCCTTGATGTAGGCGCGTGCCGTCTTTTCGTACATCTCGACTGCAAAAACCAAGGTGACGTTGATATTGATGCCCGCGTAGATGCACTCTTCGATCGCGGGCACGCCTGCATTGGTCCCCGGAATTTTCACCATTAAATTCGGTCGCGAAACGCGCTTCCACAAGTCTTGCGCCATCGCGATCGTGCCTTGCGTGTCGTTAGCGAGCAACGGCGAGACCTCAAGGCTTACGAAGCCGTCGTTTCCGCCGCACGAATCGTAGACGCTCCGAAACTCATCGCAGGCGCTCTGGATGTCCTGTACCGCAAGATCCCAAAACAACTCTTCGGCCGTACTTTCTCTACCGACCAGCGTGCGAAGTTGTTCGTCGTAGTCGTCGCCGGTGCCGATTGCTTTTTCGAAGATCGTCGGGTTGCTCGTCATGCCGCGCAAGCCTTGATCGATAAGCCGCTTCAACTCGCCGGATGAAAACATGCTGCGGCGTAGATTGTCCAGCCAAACGCTTTGACCGGCGTCGAGCAATTCTTTGAGTTGGTTTTCCACTACATTCTCCTAGCGCGTGGCGAGTGCAAACGTATCGAGGGCGAGTTGTGCGATTCTCTCCGGGGTGAATCCGAGCGTCCGGGCGACATCGGCAAGCGGTGCCGAGAGACCGAAGCGGTCGATCCCGAACGCATATCCGCGGTCGCCGATGTATTTCGCCCAACCGAAGGTTGAGGCCGCTTCGACCGACATGCGCGACGTAACGCTTGGCGGCAAGACATCGTCCTTGTACGATTGCGACTGTGCGTCGAAGAGTTCCCAACACGGCATCGAGACCACGCGCGTGCGCACCCCACGCCCGTCGAGAATCGTTTTCGCGCCGATGGCGAGCGAAACTTCCGACCCCGTTGCAAGGAGCAGAAGATCGGGCGTTCCATCGGCGTCGGCGATGACGTAGGCCCCTTTCTCGACTGCGGCGTTGCGCGAACCGAGGAAGGGTACTTTCTGTCGGGTTAGCACGATTGCCCAGGGGCAGCCGCTGCGTGGGTCGATCGCGAGCTTCCACGCCTCCAAGGTTTCCAGCGCATCCGCGGGCCGCACGACGCGGATATTCGGCATCGCGCGCAGCATGGCGAGTTGCTCGATCGGCTGGTGCGTTGGGCCGTCTTCGCCGAGGAAGACCGAGTCGTGCGTGAAGACGAAGATCGCGTGGAGCTCGCTTAGCGCGCAGAGGCGCAACGACGGCTTCAAATAATCGACGAAGTTAAAGAACGTTGCAGCAAAGGGCATCAATCCGCCGTGCAGAGCGATGCCGTTGGTAGCGGCGGCCATCCCGTGCTCGCGAACGCCGTAGTGAATGTTACGCCCGGAATAATTCCCGTAGGCAAAGTCGCCTTGGTTCTTCAAGTTCGTTTTCGTCGACGGATCGAGATCGGCCGAGCCCCCGACCAGTTCGGGCAGCGCCGCGGCAATCGCATTCATTACGGTTCCACCCGCATCGCGCGTGGCGACATTGCCGTTTTCCGCCGTGAATACCGGCCACGGAAGATCCTTTGGCAATTCCGCATTCAACGCGCGCTCGAGTTGCTTTGCGAGACCGGGATTTGCGGCTTTCCATCCGTCGTAGTTCGATCGCCAGCTCGACTGCGCGGCGGCGCCTTTCTTCCCGAGTTCGCGATAGTAAGAGAGCACGTCGTCGGGGACGTAAAAATCGCGATCGGCAGGCCACCCGAGCGCTTCCTTCGTTTTCTTGACGTTCTC
>JBDTFK010000337.1:0-6025 GCA_039937995.1 Vulcanimicrobiaceae bacterium
AGCCGCTCGCTACCGCCGTGCGATTCTCGGCGTGGACGGCGAAGGTGAACGTGTCGATCCCCGTTGCGGCATCGACCGAAAGTCGCGCGACGATTCCGTCGCCATAGTCGATCAAAGCGAACGCGCCGTCGTCAACCGTGCTCGTGAATTTGCCCCCCGCGTCGTGCCGCTGCGGATTTGCCGTGCGGATGAATCCCATCGACCGTTCCGGTTTACGCCCGGCCGTCCAATTCGCGCTGTCGATGATGTGTGATAGCAGGGCGCCGGCAACCCCACCGCCGCGTTCGCGTTCGAACCACCAGCCGCGCGGTCGGGTTCCGGAGGCCGCCAACATTCGCGCAAGATGGGTGACTTCGATTTCCCGCAGCGGCGCAAGGTGGCCGTTTGCGACCAGCTCTTTGAGCGCGGCTCGCTGCGGCACATAGCGAAACTCGTGCGCGACGCCGCAGACCGATCCCGCGCGCAACGACTCGGCGAGCATCGCCTCGGCTTGCGCGACGTTGAGCGCAAACGGTTTTTCGCAGATCACGTGTTTCTTTGCCCGTAAAGCGGCGAGAACGTCGTCGTGGTGCGCAAGCGGGGGCGAGGCAACGACTACGGCGTCGAGTTCGCAACCCGCTACCATTTCGGCACACGACGCAAAGGCATGCGGAATATCCCGCTCGCGGGCCGCGCTCGCCGCACTCGCCGGCGAGGCAAGGGCGACAACGTTGAAGCGCGGATGCGCGCGCAGTGCGGGCAGGTGCGATTTGAGGCCGAAACCGGCGCCGCTGATGCCGACCGAATATGTTTTCACAAGACCTCTTCCAAAATGTCGATAGCACGATAGAGTTGCCGCTCGCTCATCACAAGCGGAGGCGTGATCGAAAGTACGTCGCCGTCGGAACCGGCTTGCAGGACGATGACGCCGCGAGCAAGCGCGGCTGTAACGGCACGCCCGGCGCGGTGCCCGTCGGAAAGTTGTACGCCCCACATGAAGCCGATGCCGCGCACGTCGCGCACGCTCGGGTGCGCGCGCAAGGCGTCGAGTCGTGCGCCGAGCAGCGGACCGATCGTTTTTACGCGCTCGATCGCTTGCAGACGCTCGAGTTCGTGTATCGTCGCGAGCGCCGCCGCGCAACCCATCGGATTTCCCAAATACGTGGATGTGTGCAACGCTTCACCACGCGAAGGGGGCCATGCATCCATCACCGCGGCCCGCGCGATTGCCGCGCTAACCGGGAATCCCGAGCCCATCGCTTTTCCGATGCAAATGATATCGGGGACGACGTCGTCGTGCATGCAGGCAAACCATTCGCCCGTCCGGCCGAAACCCGTATAGATCTCATCGAAGATCAAGAGCACGCGGCGTTCGTCGCATATCGCGCGAAGCCCGGCGAGGTATCCCGGCGGCGGCACGACGCAACCGCCGCGCCCTTGGATCGGTTCGATGACGATCGCCGCGACGTCGTCGCGTTCGTCCAGACGCGCGCGCAGATCGCGCAATGCAGCTTCGGCCGAATCGGCCCCGGCGCGGGGATAGCCGAGGCGGATTCCGGCATCAGCGACCAGCGGCGCGAACGGTTCGCGAAATTTTGAAAGGCCGGCGAGCGATAGGGCACCAAGTGAAAGACCGTGGTAGGCGCCGTCGTAGGAGATAAAGACGTGCTTGCCGGTTGCGAGCACCGCGGTTTTCATCGCAGCTTCGATGGCTTCGGAGCCGGTCGTCGCAAGAAAGGTCTTGCTCAAACCCGGCAGCAGTCCCGCCAAGCGCTCGAGCAGCGCGATGCGCGCCTCGGCCGGATGCACGTCGCCCATGGCGTGCATGAGCCGGGTCGATTGGGCGTGAATTGCGGCGACGACGTTCGGGTTGGAATGTCCGACGTTCGCAACGCCGAATGCGGCCGTGAGATCGAGATAGCGATTCCCGTCGACGTCGCACACCGTTGCGCCGCTTGCCGATTCCCACACAACCGGAAAGTCATCGGCGACATAGGTTACGTTGCGCGACTCATGTCGCACTAAAGCGGCGCGTAAGGCGGCAGTTCGCGGGCCCGGAACGTCGCTGCGAATCGATTCGAGATCGTCGCTCATACCTCGCGCGTAACCCATCGCACGAAATTGCCAATGCGCGGATGCCCGCCGTGCCCGCCGGCAAGCGGCGGCCGCTGCAGGGCGCCGAACGACGTCATGCGATTCGCTTGCATGTCGAGGGCCATGTTCACGATATCGTCGCGCGTTCCGGCAATCGCGACGGCCTCGACCGGCAAAGCGTGAGCGCGCACGTAGTCGAGCGCATCGGCCGGTGAATCCACCGTGCGTACGGCAAGCGTGCGCGGTAGCAGCGCGGGTGGTTCGTCAAACGGTGGATCGAGCACGGCGATGTAGCTCGCCGTTTTGTCGGAAAACACGGCGCCGCTTCCCGCGGCGGAGCGGAACGCAGCCAAGTTCCGGGCGCTCAGAATTCGCGCACCGGCCGCCGCGTCGCGTAAACCCGGTGGGAATTCCACCGCAGCCCGCTCGACCGCCGATGCGATTGCTCGTGCAACCTCCTGCGGTTTCACGTTGCCGTCGCGTTCGATGAAAAGGACATGCAACGACATGCACCCTTCGGTTTCGTACAGCACGAGATCGCGCGCGGCGGCATCGGTAAAACTGCGGAGATTCTCCGCCGTGAGCGCGTCGCGCCCTGCGTACCCGACGCTCGCTTTTGCCCCGTAACCGACGAACGCGGCGTTCGCCGAGGTGCGTTGCCGGATGCGGACCAGCGTGTCGTCGCTCCCGAATGCGACAACGGCGTCGAACTCCGCGAGATCCGTTCCTTCGCTTTCCCCGTCCCACGCTTGCGCCCGCGCGGCGTTCGGAAATGCGTCAAGTTCTTGCGCGAGCGTGAGAAAAAATGCGCGTACGAGGCCGTCTTCGCGATCTTTGACGACGACGTCGCATTTCGCGCAGAGCGCGAAGATCGCGGGAACGATCGCGACGCCGATCGTTGTCCGGCTCGAGACGATGCAAACGCGTCCCGCCGCCCGAGCGTGCGCATCGGGGCGCCCGGTTCGCGGCGTAAATCCGTCGAGCGCAGCGAGCGATCCGAGTTCGTCTGCAATGGTATCTTCCAGCGCGGTTCGGTCGATGGAGAAGAAGAGCGAATCGAGCGCGTACTCGACCACGGGCAGCGTGTAGCCGGTGCGCTCCATGATGCGGTCCAAGAGTCGCACGCGCGGTGGAAAATCGGCGTCGGACCATCGCGCGGCCGCATCGGCGACTGCCGCGATGATCCGGCGGACGGGCGTACGAGCGAGCGAGGTCACCGGCGCAACAACTCTTCGGCATCGAGGGAGCATCCGCGCAAAGCTGCCCCCGCATCGCGGCCGATCAAGACAAAGCCGTCGTCGTATTGCGCGCCGAGGTCTTCGGTTTGAACGGCCACGCACGAGGAGCGGTTCGCGAGGTCCACATGAACGAGTGCGCCGACCGTTCCCGGGGGCAACGTCGCTCCATCCGCGCCGGTCACACGCGCGCGCAACCAGGGTGGTCCCGCCTTGAAACGCACGGCGCGTGCGTCGGGCAGCGTTGCGGCATCGTAGTATTGCGACGTCAGTTCGGTCATCCCGTACTCCGCTACGATCGCGTCCGCGGAACACGCGAAGCTCTCGCACAAGCTCGTGTAGAGTTCTTCGCGCGAAACGGTTCGAGAGCGGCCTTTGAATCCGCCGGTTTCCATGATGCGCGATCCCGGCGGTAGCGCGAAGCGAAGATTTCGTTCACGCATGGCATCGATCGCTTCAACCAGCGCAAACGCGGTGGAGGCGATGCACACCGGCCGGCTCTGCGCGATCGCCACGCGGAGGTCGAAAAAAAACGCTTCGATAAAGAGGCTGCCGCCGCGTACGTACCACCCGGTACTGCCGTCGCCGCGTTCCGCGCTCACCCGCGACATCATGTAGCCGAGCGACGATTCGGGGCGCTCCGACGGATTCGGAACGAGATTGAGATAGCGCAGGCGCGGCCTCCCCGCTATCGCGAGTCGGTCGAAACCGGCCAGCAACGCGGCGTCGTAAAGCGCGCGCGTTTCCATGTAGTGCCGTCCTCCACCAGCCCGCGTCGTCCCGCTCGTCACGAACGTGAGGGCGGCCTTTTCCTTTTCAAACGTCGCGAGCGTCGCTTCTTTAAACGCGCTCGCAGGCACGGCCGGAATGTCGTGCCACGCCGACGGCAGCGCAGACGGGGAGTACCCGAAGCTTCCCGCGTAACGCGCGTACGGTTCGTTGTAGCGGATTTGATAGGTAAAAATGCGCAACGCGAGGTCGTTAAACTCCCGTTCGCCGATCGACGCTCCGCTTGAATGCCATCGCGCGACGCGCTCCAGGATTTCGTCGTCGAGCGCCGCCGATTCCGAGTGATAGCTCATCGGCGCCGGCTCGTGATGATGCCCGAGTTCAGGCCCATCGCGGAGAGCCCGCCGTTGAAACGCGCGCTTTCCACTTTGATGCAATGGTCCACCACGACGTCGAGACCGGCTTCGTCCGCTAACCGTATCGCTTCTTGGTTAATCACGCCGTACTGAAACCAGACCGCCTTCGCGCCGACGGCGATCGCTTCTTTAACGAGCGGAACGACTTCTTCCGGCTTCCGAAACACGTCGACGATATCTGGCGCGCCGTTCGCCGCCGCATAGGCCGTGAGCGAAGGATACGCCGGGACGCCGTCGATCGCGGAAATGGTGGGATTGACCGGGGCGATCGTAAAGCGGCCCTGCGTTCGCAAGTAGGAGAAGACCGTGTAGCTCGGACGTAACGGGTTGTTCGATGCGCCAACGACCGCAACCGTACGGGATCGTGCGAGGAGGGCGCGGCGCTGCGACGGCGTCTGCAAAATCACGGCGCGCTCGCTTCGAGTTCGCGCTGCGACGCGCGTAGCGCGTTATCGAAGTCCCACAGCAAATCGTCGACGTCTTCCAGGCCGACGGAAAGCCGGATCGATTCCGGCAGCACGCCCGCTTTGCGCATCTCCTCGTCGCTAAGCTGCGAGTGCGTCGTTGAAGCGGGATGAATCACGAGCGACTTTACGTCGCCGACGTTTGCGACGTGACTCCATAACTCGAGGCCATCGATAAATCGCCGGCCTGCCGCGCGTCCGCCGCGAATGCCGAAGGTAAAGGTCGATCCCAGTTCCGGCGCGCGCACCCATTGCACTTCGTCGCGCGTTGCGAGAAACGAGGCGACCGCGAGCGCGTTACGCACGTGCGCCTGCATGCGCACCGGCAGCGTTTCCAACCCGAGAAGCAGAAGCCAGGCGTCCATCGGCGACATCTGCGCACCGACATCGCGCAGAACTTCCGCGCGGGCGCGCATAAGGAACGCGTACTGTCCGAAAGTTTCCGTAAAAACCTTTTGATGATATCCGGGGCTTGGTTGGGAAAGCAATGGGAATTTGCCGCGCGAGTAATCGAACTTTCCCGAATCGACGAGGATGCCGCCCATCGTCGTTCCGTGCCCGCTGATAAACTTGGTGGCGGAATGCAGCACGAGATCGGCACCGCGTTCGATCGGGCGGCACAGATATGGCGACGCGAACGTGTTGTCGACGACCAGCGGAACGCCCGCTTCGTGCGCGACTGCCGCGAGCGCCTCGAGATCGGCGAGTTCGCCGCCGGGGTTCCCGATCGTTTCGACAAAGAGCAGTTTTGTCGTCGGGCGGAGTGCGGCGCGAAGCGCGCCTACATCGTCGACCGGTGCGAAGGTCGTTTCGATCCCCATGCGCTTAAGCGTAACGCCGAATTGCGTGACCGTGCCGCCGTAGATGTTCTCCGAGCTTACAAGGTGATCGCCGCTTTGCGCGAGGGTGAGCACCGCGCACAGTTGTGCCGAAAGGCCGCTGGAAAACGCCAGGCCCCCGAGACCCCCTTCGAGGCTCGCCATACGCTCTTCGAAGGCGGCGACGGTTGGGTTGCTGATCCGGCTGTAAATGTGGCCGTAGCTGCGCAGTTGGAAGAGTTCCGCTGCCTGCTCGGTTGACCCAAAAACGAAAGCCGCCGTCTGGTAGA
>JBDTFK010000338.1:0-6442 GCA_039937995.1 Vulcanimicrobiaceae bacterium
GTGGATCGTATTCAATCGATCTGGTCACAGCTCGCCGGCCGCCTACAATCAATTTGGGAAGGTCAAAACTCCGCGACCCGTCTCTTCGGCGTTGCTGGGGTTTCCGCAGTTCTGATCGCGCTCGTCGCGCTTGCGTGGCTGTATTTCGGCCGTCAGCCGAACTACGACACACTCTTTTCGAATCTCTCGTCCGGCGACGCTGCGTCGGTAACCCAACGCCTCAAAGACGATAAGATTCCTTACAAACTTTCCACCGACGGTAAAACCGTCTACGTGCCGAGCCCCGACCTCAGTGACGAGCGGGTCGCCATCGCGGGGTCGAACCTGATCAAAGGCGGCAGCACCGGATACGAGCTCTTCGATAAAACGAATTTCGGCATGACGGAATTCCAGGAGAAGCTGGACAAGACGCGCGCGGTCGAGGGCGAGTTGGAGCGTACGATCGACGGGCTCGATCCCGTTGAAAACTCGCGCGTCGCGATCGCAACGCCCGATCAGTCGTTATACATTTCGACGCAAGAGCCGACGACCGCATCGGTCGCCGTTAAAACCAAAGCCGGCCAATCGCTCTCGCCCTCACAAGTCAAGGGCATCACGCTGCTGGTTGCAAATGCGGTCGACGGGCTCAAACCCGAAAACGTCACGCTCGTCAATCAAGATGGGCAGATTCTTCTTCCGGGCGCTGGTCAAACCGGCGACGGAAGCGATTCGTCGCAACCCGACGCGTTGAAGATGACTCAGGAACAGTTGGTCGCAAAACAGCGTTACGAATCAGCCGTGCAACAGAGCATTCAGTCGCTGCTCGACGACACCCTCGGAAAGCGGCACGCCGTCGCGCGCGTTTCGACCAAGATGAATTTCGACGCGAACTCCACCGAGAGCAAAGTCTACGCTCCGCAGGGCACGGTTCTCTCGGGACAAACCGAGCGAGAGTCCTACAGCGGTACGCAGCCGGCGCGTCAGACGGCGCTCGGAGTTCCCGGTACGACGAGTAATATCGGAACGTATCAGGGCGTGCAAAATCAAACGTCTAACGGCCGGTATAACAAATCGAAGTCGACGACCAACTACGATATCTCCGAGCAAAATATCAAGCACATCGACGCTCCGGGAAAGGTTATGCAGACCAGCGTCGCCGTTCTCGTAAACTCCGCGCCGGATACGGCAAACGGCGCCGCGCCGCCGGGAGCGGCGGCCGTCCAAACCTACCAGCTAAGCGCGGCAAACGTGCAGCAAATTCGCAACACCGTTATCGCCGCCGCCGACCTTAACATCGCTCAGGGTGACCAAGTATCGGTCGAGGCGGTGCCGTTCAATCCATCGGTAACCGGAACGAGTCAGCCGTCATCCGTGACGACGACGGTTCTGGGTATCCCACTGTGGGCGCTCGCCGCGCTCGGCGGCGTTGCGTTGCTTGCGGCAATCGGCTTTGCAATGCGGTCGCGCCGGTCGCGCTTCTCGCCTTCATCCGATCTACCGTCCTTCGATACATCGCTCGCCGAAGAACTACCGCCTTTCGAAGAGCATCCGATATTGGAAGGCGCGCCGGGCATAGCCGCGCCGATACGCTCCGCAGCCGATCTCACCCGCGAGCAAATGATCGAATACGTAACCACCGTTGCGCAAGAAAACCCCGATAGCATTGCCAAGCTCGTCAAGCTCTGGCTGGCCGAGTAAACCGGAGACAGTATGGAATCGCCGATCGTAAATCTCTCCGGTTTCGGGGACATGCCGGAGCCGCCGTTCGGCGGGCTGCCGGACGCACCTCAACTCGAAATTTCCGGCCCTGAAAAAGCGGCGATCTTATTGATCACGCTCGGCCTCGAACTCTCCGCGACGATCTTCAAATTCTTGCGTCAAGACGAAGTCGAGCGGATCGTCCTCGAAATCGCGAAAATCACGACCGTTGCGATCGAAAAGCGCGATGCGGTCATCCAAGAAGCGTACCAGCGGGCAATCGCGCTCAAGTACATCAACGAAGGCGGCATCGAGTACGCCAAGGAGATTCTGGAGCGCAGTTTCGGAGCGGGGCAAGCCGACGACATGACGAGCCGGCTCTTTGCCGCGCTCAAACACGGCAACCCGCTCGAGCTCATCAAGAAAACCGAACCCGCGCAACTGTTGCAGTTCATCCAAGACGAACATCCGCAAACGATCGCGCTCATCCTCGTGTACATGTCGCCGGATCAGGCGGGCGCGGTGCTTTCCGCGTTGCCGCCGGATCTGCAAGCTGAAGTTGCCATGCGTATCGCGATTCTCCAGAAAACCGCGCCGGAGGTGCTCGAACAGCTCGATGAGTTGCTCTGCCGGCGCCTCCTCGTAAGTGGGGCCGATTTCACGAAGGCCGGCGGCGTTCAGTCGCTTGCAAACGTGATGAATTTTGTCGATCGCGAAACGGAGAAAAACATTCTCGACGGCCTCGCGAAGCGCGATCCCGAGCTCGCGCAGGACGTCAAGAATCTGCTCTTCGTTTTCGAAGATATCATCAATCTCGACGATCGCTCGATTCAGCGTATCCTCAAAGAAGTCGACGGAAAAGATCTGGCGCTCGCCCTTAAAGTTGCCAACGACGAACTGCTCGTCCGGATATATAAGAACATGTCGTCGCGTGCGGCGATCATGCTCAAAGAAGAGATCGAACTCCTCGGCCCAACGCGCATGCGCGATGTCGGAAAGTCGCAGCAGCAGATCGTCGACGTTATCAGGACGCTTGAAGAGAACGGTCAAATCGTCATTGCGCGCGGAGCGAAGGACGAGCGTCTTGTATGAACCAAGCCCCGGGGGTTTCTTAACAGGACGCCGCAGTGGGTAAAATTGTTAAAGCGGCGCGCGTTGGCGGTGAAAAGTTCATTGTCGCCGTCCCGGATATGGAGTTTGCTCTCGCGCGCCCTGAGAGGGTCACCGAGTTTGACGGTCGCTTTGTCGCTTCACACCGGAGCGGGATCGACGATCCATTTGAATCCGAACTCGATGCGCCGGATCGCGAAGCGAGTCTTCCGGAGCCGCAAATCGATTGGAATGCGCTGCGCGCGGATGCCGAAGCGATCGTGGATCGTGCGGCGAGCGATGCCGGCGAGATGATCCGGCAAGCGCAAGCGGCCGCTCTGCGGCTCGTCGAACTTGCCGAAGCACACGGGATCACAATCGAAGAAGAATCGCGCACGAACGGTTACGACGCAGGTTTTGCCCAAGGCAAGGCAGCCGCCGATGCCGACATGACCGAGATGGTGCACACGCTTCACAGTCTGATGGCGAGTTTGCGAGAGCAACGCGCGGCGACGATTGAGTCCGCCGAGCCGGAAATCGTGCGCTTGGCAATGTCGATCGCCGAGCGGGTCGTTCACGATCAAATCTCCGCCGACCCCAACGTTGTCGTCGAAAACGTGCGTAGCGCGCTTACTCGCCTGGTGAGCCGCGAGGTGGTTACGCTGCGCGTACACCCCTCAGACCTCGAAACGATGCGGCAGCATCGCGATGCAATCGTCGCGGTCAGCGACGTCGAGCATTTGCGCATCGTTGAAGACCAACGCGTGGATCGCGGAGGAGTCGTCGTCGAAACCGATGCGGGAACTATCGATGCAAAGATCGCAACGCAGTTGCGCGAAGCACGCCGCGCGATTCGCGCCGACGACGGTATCGCGAGCTAGACGGATATGGAGAACCCGGTGTTCTCGGCCGAACCGTACCTCAAAGCGTTGCGGTCGACCGATCTCGTGCGGCAGTACGGTAAGGTGCGTCAGGTCATCGGCGTCGTCATCGAAAGTTTGGGTCCCAACATGGCTGTCGGCGAGACGTGCGAGATTAGCTACAAGCGCACCGCCGAACCGGTGCTTGCCGAGGTCGTCGGATTTCGCGATAACAAAGTGCTCATTATGCCGCTCGGAGAGCAGATGGGAATCGGCGCCGGCAGCGACGTCGTGGCGCACGGCGCGCCGCTCGAGATCGGCGTAACGGACGATTTGCTCGGCCGCGTTCTCAATGGACTCGGTCGCCCGATCGACGGAAAAGGGACGATTGTTGCAGAGAATCGGGCCGTGGTAACGGCCGCTCCTCCGCCTCCGCTCACGCGTAAGCGCGTGATCGAGCCGCTCTCGCTCGGAATTCGCGCAATCGACGGATTGCTGACGTGTGGGAAGGGGCAGCGCGTCGGCGTGTTTGCCGGATCCGGAGTCGGTAAGTCGACCGTGCTGGGAATGATCGCGCGCAACACGACCGCCGACGTCAACGTTATCGCGCTCGTGGGAGAGCGCGGCAAAGAAGTGCGCGATTTCATCGAGCGCGACCTCGGAGAAGAAGGCTTGCGCCGAAGCGTGGTGGTCGTCTCGACGAGCGATCAACCGGCCTTAGTGCGTATCAAAGCCGCGTTCGTCGCGATGACCGTTGCGGAGTATTTTCGCGATCAGGGCCTCGACGTTATGTTCATGATGGATTCGGTGACGCGTTTTGCGATGGCGCAACGCGAAGTCGGGCTCGCCATCGGGGAGCCGACGACGACGCGCGGATACACCCCGTCGGTCTTTGCACTCTTACCGAAATTGCTTGAGCGCGCCGGAACCTCGGAAAGCGGCACGATTACCGGACTATTTTCCGTACTCGTGGATGGCGACGATATGAACGAACCGGTCGCCGACGCCGTGCGATCGATTCTGGACGGGCATATCGTGCTTTCGCGCCGGCTTGCGGCCGCAAATCAGTACCCCGCAATCGACGTCCTTCAGAGCGTGAGCCGGGTCATGCCCGACGTGACCGACGAGAATCACTATTCGGCGGCGTCGGCTATTCGCGACATCCTTGCGACCTATCGCGACGCGGAAGACCTCATCAACATTGGGGCCTACGTTCCGGGGAGCAACCCGCGCGTCGACCTTGCCCTCTCGAAAATTGAAGGCGTGAAACATTTCCTCAAACAGGGCATTTTTGAAACGAGCTCCTACGAGAACACGCTCGCGTCGCTGATGAAGGCAACGTAGTGTCGAAGCGTTTCAAATTTAGCCTGCAGGCGGTGTTGGAACAGCGCAAGCGGGTCGAAGAGCAGCACCAGGGGGTCGTCGCCGAACGGCAGCGCGCGCTCGGTGAATCCGAACGCGAACTCGAGCATTTGAACGGCAGCTTTGCGAGAAGCTCGCAGAACCTGCGAAGCGATCATCGCACTCTCGACGGTGAGGGGCTGCGCCTGCACTATGCCCATCTCCAGTTTTTAAACCGAGCGATCACCGCGCAGATCCACGTCGTTGCGGAGCGCCGCGTTGCACTCGACCGCGCGCGATTAGAACTTCTCGCGGCGAGCAAAGAGCGCAAAGTCGTTGAAAAGCTCAAGGAGCGCCGTCACGAAACGTTCGTTCAGGAAGAGACACGCATCGAGCAAAACGAGCTCGACGACGGCAATGCCCGCCGTTTCGGGCGCACCGCAAAAGTAGGAGGAGTGTCGTGATCGTCACGCGTCAACGCCGAAAACCCTTTCCGTGGAGACGGTTAGCGCTGCCGCTTATTGCGGTCGTTCTCGTTGCGTTCGCGCTGGCGTGGGGTCCGTCGCGCAACGCGATTGCGAACGGTCCTGCGGCCCCGGTGTGGCGCGTTCTGGCTTCCGGATACGACATCGCGTCGGCACCCTTCCATTTCGCCGCGCAGAACAAGGTTCTCTCCGACCGTAACAAGCAAATCGCGCAGCTGCAGAGCCAAATTGCGGATATGCAATCGCAAGATCAGGCGAAGGATAAAAAAGCGGCCGACCTGCAAGCGCAAATAACCGCTGTTGCGGCGCAAGCCGCGTCCGCGCGCGGCGCGGTAATAGCAAAACCGGCGCAGCCGTCTTTGGGGGCAGCGGCCTTCGCGAGCGCGGGCGCTGCGAACGCCCCGGCGCAGGGCGACCTATCCGCGGGCGCCACGCCCGACATGCGCCGCGCAGCGCAATTTTGGTCGAACATGGAACCGGAGAATGCGGCAAAGGTCGTCGCGAAGCTGCCGATCGTCTACGTCGCGCGCGTGTTTTCGCTCATGTCGGCGGATAGCGCCGGCTCGATCATGGATGCTCTGCCTCCCACGTACGTCGCGCAGTTGACGCAGGAACATCCCGAACTGAAGCGGTAGAATCGGCATCCCATGATTGCGCAGTCCGATCGTCCGTGCTGGTGCGGGTTTCGCGTTGAATACCCGTAAGGCGCGCACATGCTCGAACGAGTCTCATCGTACGAAGGCCGCCCAACCGGGCGGCCTTCGACGTATCGTGCGGACTCGAACGCTACCCTCCGACGTCATCACGCCCATCGGCGCATATCTCGCGGTCGCACGGCCCGGTGCGTCGTGCTTGCTCGAAAGCATCGAGCACGGTGGGCGTATGTCGCGCTATTCATTCATCGGACTCGATTACGAATGCGTCGAAACGCTGGACGCGACGCCGGACCTTTACGATCGCGTCCGGGAAATAGTCGACCGGTACCGTCCC